>JBOGOY010001054.1:0-1812 GCA_050748185.1 Pyrinomonadaceae bacterium | reverse complement strand
GGTCTATTGTAAACCACGCTTGGTGGGGCGATGAGTTATCTTGCACGTTTGCTCGCTGTGTCGCCGCTGTGTTCACTTGATGCTGATCGGAAAATCCTGCCCGCGTGCGTAGCTGTTGGGGTATTGAGGCTTGCCGCGGTAGCGACGGGACAACTCGGGAACCATGTCGTTGAGAAAGGCTTCCAGTTCCTTGACGGTGATCTTGCCGTCGGGTTGCGCGCCGCCGTCGGCTTCGCCGCTTAAGCCTTGCAGCAGCGCGTAGGTGAAGACGCCGTGGCCGAGTTTAGGGAACTCGGCGGCCAGTTGTTCGGTGCCAGAGGCGGCAAGCACCACCACGCCGGCGCTGCGGGCCAGTTGCAGGATCGCTTTCTCTTCAGACGCGCCGCGGTAGGTGGCGAATGCCTCGACCGCACCGCCGGACTGGCAAGCGTCAAAGACGATGAGTTGTTTCTGAGCGCGCACTTTCGTGCACAACTCTTTTAGCCGCCGCGCGGAGATCGCTTTGAGCGAAAGCTGCCGGTCGTCACCGTAAAGCTGGGTCACGTCGTAGGGGACCAAGTGAAAGTCGGCGGGGGTCTGCGCGTCGCCTTCGCTCATGACGCCGTGGCCGGCGAAGTAGAAGACGAAGGCGTCCTGCGGTTGGGCGGCGGCGGCGACGCGCTCGAAAGCGGCTTCGATGCCGGCGCGTGTGGCCTGCGTGTCGAAAATCACCTGCTTGTCCACCTGCTTGAAGATGCCGCGCGCGCGCTTCTCGATTTCGCGTGCGAATGAATCGGCGTCGGTTCGGCCGTAGTTCAAATTGTACTTCGCGTTCTGATACTGATTGAGCCCGACCGAGACGATGTAGAGATTGACCACGGGCTGCATCGACGCGACTTCGACGCGCGTTCGCGCCGGTTGCGACTCGGTGCGCTCGCGGTTCAAAGCGGTCGCGGCAAACTCGTTAACGCCCGGCGCGAGTGCGACGTAAAAGGTCTTTGAGACTTTCCCGCCTTCAGTCGTCGCTCCCGCGTCGAGCCGTTCTTCGGCAAACAGCTTTTCGTTGTGGTAGAGACGCACCGAGTCGAGGCCGCCGCCTTGATCCGTGATCTCGATGGTGATCGGCGTGCGCGCGTCTTCCAGATTCTCGACGCCAATGCCGCGTGTGCGATCCGTGGGCGCGCCGGGCGGGCCTGCCGATTGCGCCGTTTTGTCAGGCGTGCTGATCTTGACGAGCGGCGGCGGCGCGAAAGGTTTGGAGGTGTCGAGCTTAAGAGTGGCGGCCGGGGCGTAAGCTTCGGAACTAGACGCGGGCCGCGCCGGTTGCGGGCGAATTGCGGCACCCTTCTTAAATCCACCCGACCCATTGGGAGCGGCGGCGCTCTTTGGCAATGCGCTGGCCGTCGCGCGTCCCTCTGTAAGTTCACGCAGCAACTTGGGGGTAAATAGTTTCTCGAAGAGCGAGTCGAGCGGGATCGGCTGATTGTTCTGGACGTAGTGGACCAGACGCAGCCCGTCGGGCGAGCCATCGAAGCGTCCGTCCGGGGAGAGCACGACCCAGTCGGCCCGATCGATGGCGAGCAGTTCGCCGCCCGGCTGTGTGAGCGTCGCCGGGCGCAACTTGATCGAGGCGTCAAAACTGCCGCTGGCGACGGAATCTCTCGGCCCGGCCGCAACCGCCATCACGCCACCTTTGTGACCGCCGGCCGACATTTCCAACTTGCCGCTCAGGACGTTCCAACGCTTCACCATGCCGTCGGCCGACCCGCTCAGCAGTTGCCTTCCGCCGCGCAGGAACGCGATCGAGTTGACGCCCTCGGTGTGGCCTTTGAG
>JBOGOY010001053.1:0-1815 GCA_050748185.1 Pyrinomonadaceae bacterium | reverse complement strand
CACATGAAGAGAACATTGCTGTCTTTATTTGTCGTCGCTCAATTCGGCCTGCTGACCGGGGCTTCGGGTCAGGCTGTGAGACGTGAAGCGCCCGCGCCGCCGCCCGCCCCGGCGACTATCGAGACGTTGGCTCCCACGGCGGCGGCAGTGGCAGATGCCATTGCCGTTCCGGAGATTTATGGCCCGGCGACCTTAGCCGTCGGCGGCGATTATTTCGTGTGGAGCGACGAAGACGAGCGGGATCGCGAAGAGTTACGCCAGAGCCGCCCGTTGAACGCCGGCGCGCGCATCACGTTGTCCAATATCAGGGGACCAATCGAAATTGAGACGAAAGACTCCGGCCCGGCGGAAGTCCACATTGTCACATACTCTTATGGCCGGAAAGGTCAGCCCGCAATCGAGCACACCCCGACGAGTCTGTCCATCAAGGGCGGGCGTGCCGGCGGCGAGCGCAGTGCTTGGGATCGCGGCGATCAGGCGCGCCATCATGTGCGGCTCGTGCTGCCGCGCCGCGTCGAGTTGGTGATCGAAGGGGCGACGGACAGCGTGAGGGTGGGTGAACTGGAAGGGCCGGTCAGCCTCAGTGACGTGCGCGGGTCAATCGGCATCGCGCAGGCGACCGAGTGGGCCGAGTTGAAAAACGTGCGTGGCTCGGTGACTGCTTACTTGACGCGCGTCGGGCAGCGCGGCGTGCGGGTGAGCGACGTACACGGGCGGGTCACTCTCAAGTTCGTCGGCGCTCTCGACGCGGATTTGCGGACGCAGAATGTCAAAGGGAAAGTCTATGTCGATTTACCGGATGTGGCGGTCGAGGGAGAGATGAGCCGCACGGACGTGCGCGCACGCATCGGGCGAGGCGGCGCGCCGCTCAACGTGAGCGACGTGGCGGGAACGGTCAACCTGACGCGCGGCGCGACCGTCGCCGAATTGATCGAGCAGTTGCGGGCGAGCGGCCGCTCTAACTGGCGGATGGAAGCGGCGCGCGACCTCGCGCTGCACGCGGGCAACCGGCAGGCGCGACAGGCATTGCTCGAAACCTTAAATAGCGACGCGCAGAACTCAGCCATGCAGATGACGGCGGCGCGCGCGCTCGCGCCTTACGCCGGAGAACCCGAAGTGCGCGCCGCTTTCGTGAATGCTCTGGAACGAACGAGCCAGAACAGCACCGTGAGGATGACGGCGGCGCGTGCCCTGACCGCGCCCGCCGAGACGGATCGCGCCGTGCGCGACGCGATGCTGCGGGTGTTGCTTACCGAGAAGAACAACGCCGTTCGCCTGAGCCTCATCGGGGCGCTGTCCAAACACGCCGCAGAGCCCGCCGTCCAGCAGGCTCTGCTCAATGCGCTGAAGAGCGATGAGCATGACGTCGTGCGGATGCGCGCCGCGCGCGCACTCAAGTCCAGAGTGGAGCAAGCCGAGGTGTACGATGCGTTGCTCGAAGCGGCCAAGTCGGATCAGAAACGTATCGTCCGCGCGCAGGCGCTCGACGCCCTCGGCCGGCGCATCCGCGAGCGACCGGAACTGCGTCAGCTTTTCGTCGGCTATCTCGACGACGAGTCGTCGATGATTCAATATCACGCGCTGAAGGGATTGGTGGAACTGGGTGATGCGTCCCTGAAAGGCCGACTGGTCGAGAAGAGCAAGGAGATCATCACCGGCCTTTCGCGCCGGCACTGGAACGACCGGATGCTGCTCGACACGATTCTGCTGCTTAGGAAACTGGACCCGCAGGAGGCCGAGCGGGCGTTAGACCAGTTGGCCGTCGATGCGAGGCGAGAGCGTTAACACGGCGCTCAGAAAGCGAACGGTTAAGCC
>JBOGOY010001052.1:0-1843 GCA_050748185.1 Pyrinomonadaceae bacterium | reverse complement strand
TTGGACGGGGGGGGGCGGGCCGTCGCTGCCCTCTTTGCCGTGACGTCGGCCTTGATCGGGCCACGATTCCTCAAAAGCCGGCATCGGATGAGCGCGGCTCAAGAGTGAAGGCCCAATGCGTCCTGTAAAGATCACGCTGGGCGTAAAGCTTTGAAGAGGTTATGAAGGCGCGGGCACCGGATCCCCGTGCGGGGGGACCGTGGAAGCACACAGTTAACTCCCCGTCCCGCGCCGCGTTTTACTATTCAACGGGCGTGCCGCTAATAAGTCAGGCAAATAACGGGAAAAAGGGCGGCGTCTGGGTCGCCAGCTTCACGTTTTGGTGACCTCTTCGACGATATGGAGGGCCGACTGGCCGGACAAAGTAACACGGCGCGTGCGGTGCGGCCAGACGCGCCGTGTTCTTCGCGCCCCCACAAGGGCTTTAGGGCGCGGATTCGGCCGGACAGTGTTAAAGTTTTAGTGATGCCCACCGAGCGCTTTCAATCAATAGAAAGTTTACCCGCTGAAATCGTCAGTGCCTTAACATTTCTCTGGACAGAAGGCGCCCGACAGCGGCGCGAATGGCAGAAGTAGCCGGCCTTTGCTGGAAGAGTGGCGATGTCTCTTCCCAAAGTGTTTGTACACCTTCCCAACCAATCCTAGTCTGCATCTGTCGATCAATATTTCAGTGCGGTTGCTTGGTCGAGAGTCGAAACTTCCGTTCGTGGCATATAAACTTGGACAGGGCCGGAGATGAACACCACGCTGACTAATGATGCTGTTTCGCTTGATGACCAGACGGCTGGTTCAGACATTGCTGTTATCAGTGCAGGGGCAAGTGCAAACCGTAATTAAGCGCGTTGAGATTTTCAGGCTGGTCCCTTCGGAAGTAAAAGCACACCCGTTTGGTTAGAAGTGGATTACAGTGTCGAGTTGTGCAACTTGCGCCGGTAGTCATCTCCCACCATTTCCACCGTGCGGCACATTTCAAAAAGCCGCGATCTCAAACGCGCGCCGATGCGTTCCTCAAGTGTTTCTTCGTTCGGCCTTTGCCGCTCGTCCATATAGTTCGTCGTAAAGATCGTCAAGCGCTTTTCGTTATAGCGCCTGCCAACGATTTGCATCATCGTATCCATCACCCAATCAGTCGGCTTCGACGCCCCCAACTCGTCGAGGACAAGCACCTCTGCCTCGTAAACCGGCGCGACGACTTTGAGTTTCGAAGTTTGAGAGATGGGGTTGTAAGAATCTTGGATTTCTTTCAGTAGCGCCCCGAACTCGTAGAAGCGGCAGGGCACGCCTTTATCCACGAGACCACTCAGAATAGCCGCCGCCAAGTGCGTCTTCCCGACGCCGCAAGACCCCGTAAAGAGCAGCCCCCGGTCGACTATTGGGTGCTCTTTAACCAGCTTGAAAGAATAATTGAACGCCAAGAGTTGAGTACCGTTGCCCGGCGTCGGGTGGTAATTCGAGAGCGTGCACTGTTCGTATCGGCGGGGTATGCGCGCGGCCTCGAGCAACACGGTCTGCGCCTCATGAGTTCTGCAACGGCAGCGGCGAGCGCCCTTGCCCGGCACCACTTCCATCCCCGCCCCGTAGCACAACGGGCAGGAGTCTGTCGCCTCGGGTTGTGTTGCCGCGTCCGTGTAGGCATCCGCATTGTTAACAGGTTGTACTGAAGCAAGGTTGCGAGTTTTGAGCGCGTTCATCTCGGCTTGCCCCCCTTTCGCTCATTTCGAGCAGCATCGCTTGCACCACCTCGCGCACCTTCGGCGCGTCTTGGGGCAGGAGCCAGCCGCCCCCCTCCGAATTTAATTCCGAGAGAGTCACTTCGATTGACTTGCCCTGCGCCTCCCACAGC
>JBOGOY010001051.1:0-1846 GCA_050748185.1 Pyrinomonadaceae bacterium | reverse complement strand
TATCAGACTTTTGCAAGAGGTCTATTCATCGATTCATTGAAGCAATCCTTTAATCAAGGTTCCGCAATGCTTTCATTTGACTGCCCCGAACATCGGTGAGTGGTGCGTCTCCAGCACCTTGCCGTTGCCGAGGTACATGTGCACGCCGCAGGGCAGGCACGGGTCGAAGCTCCTGACCGCGCGCATGATGTCGATGCCTTTGAAGTTGTCCGGCCCGTTTTCCTCGAAGATGGGCGTGTTCTGCACGGCGTCCTCGTAGGGGCCGGGTGTGCCGTAGATGTCGCGCGGGTTGGCGTTCCAAGGCGTCGGCGGGTACGGGTGATAGTTGGCGATCTTGCCGTCGCGGATGACGACGTGGTGCGAAAGGACGCCGCGCACCGCCTCGTGGAAGCCGCAGCCGATGGCCTCTTCCGGCACTTTGAAAGGCTCCCACGTCTTCGTGCGGCCCGCGTGCAACTCGGCTAACGCCTGCTCGACGAAGTGGAGCGCGGAGGCCGCCGCGTAGGCTTGGAAGTAAGTCCGCGCGCGGTCGCGCTCAATGGCGTTCGACCACTGCGGAATCTTCCACTCGAACTCGGCCTCGGGCTTCAAGGCTGTCTGCGGCAGGTAAATCTTGACGCTATGGCCGGTCGCCTTGATGTAGCCGATGTCCACCTTGTTCGCCAGCGCCGTCGCCCAGAGGCGAGCGATGGGACCGCCGCCCGTGTCGAGCGCGAGGTATTTGCTGCCGCCGCCCTGTTCGCCCTCGTGATACCAGCGCGGCGACATGACCCACGTGTAGTTGTTGTCGAAGTCGCGCTTCTGCGGCCGCGGCACGGTCGTCTGGTTCCACGGGTGCCGCTGATCGACCGGGTTGCCGAGCGGGTCTTGCTTGACGAAGGTCTCCGCCTTGTCCCAGTCGTCGTAGTAGGAACTGCCGAGCAGGATGCGGATGTTGAGGTTGATGTCGATAAGGTCGGTCGTGACCAGTTTGCCGTCCACGATGACGCCCGGCGTGACGTACATCGCGTTGCCCCACTCGTTCATCGTCTCGTATCTGTAATCGCAGACGTTGGGGTCTTGGAACGAGCCCCAGCAACCGAGCAGGACGCGGCGCTGGCCCACCTTCTCGTAACCGGGCAGAGCCTCGTAGAAGAAGTCGAACAAATCGTCGTGCAGCGGCACGACCTTCTTCATGAACTCGCAGTAGCGCATCAGGCGCACGAGGTAGTCGGTGAACAACTGAACCGTTGGGACGGTGCCGACGCCGCCCGGGTAGAGCGTCGAGGGGTGGACATGACGGCCTTCCATCAGGCAGAACGCCTCGCGTGTGTAGCGGCTGACGTGCAAGGTCTCGCGGTAGAACTCGCCGGTGAACGGGTTGAGGGCCGTCATGATGTCGGCGATGGTGCGGTAGCCATGATCGGCCGCGTGCGGGGCCTCGGTGATTTTGGCCTTCTCCCACACCGAGGGGTTCGTCTCCTTCACCATCTGCTCGCAGAAGTCCACGCCGACCAGATTATCCTGAAAGATGTTGTGGTCGAACATGTACTCGGCGGCTTCGCCGAGGTTGACAATCCACTCGGCGATGGCGGGCGGGCGGACGTTGAAGGCCATGTTCTGCGCGTAGGTGGCGCAGGTGGCGTGGTTGTCGCCGCAGATGCCGCAGATGCGACTGGTAATGAAGTGTGCGTCACGAGGGTCTTTGCCCTTCATGAAGATCGAGTAGCCGCGGAAGATCGAAGAGGTCGAGTAGCACTCGGCGACCTCCTTGTTGTTGAAGTCGATCTTGGTGTAGATGCCCAAGGAACCGACGATGCGCGTGATCGGATCCCAGTTCATATCCACCAGTGTGCGTGGCTGGGCC
>JBOGOY010001050.1:0-1848 GCA_050748185.1 Pyrinomonadaceae bacterium | reverse complement strand
CCTGAAAGACGCTAGCGGGTGCGGTTGTATTACACTATTCCCCGCCACGGGGATCGCGACTCTGCGCCAACTGGCGGACGCGCTGGAGATGAGTGCGGACAGCTTTGCCGGGTTGTGGAATGAGTTGCCGCTCGAGGACGCTGCGATAGCTGAGTTGCTGGGACTGACGCGGCAGCAAGTGATTAACTCGCGCAAATCGGGACGTGAACGGTTGATGCGTCGGTTGAAGGGGTTTATTTAAAATCTCAGTGCTAATAACCGGCGCCTTTCGTCAACTTATTCATGTGAGAAGACAGCCGGAGTCCCAGCTGTGGGGATTAAAAGAGCCTTGGTCGAACACCTAACCCAAAAACAGTTTGAAGATTACTGCCGGCAACAGCTACACGTTGCGGAACTGCTGCCGGTGTCTGATCATCTGGGCGAGTGTGAAGCGTGCCGGCAGCGGCTCGAAGGCGCTGTGAACGGCGACGCGACATTCTTCGCCCTGCGCTCCGAAATCTTCAGCGAAGCGGCGGAGATTTCTTCGCCGCCTTTGGCACGAACGCATCTGACCGTGGAACAGACGGCCCGGTATGTTGATCGAAATCTGTCCGGTGATGAGTTGCAAATGGTCGCCGATCATTTGACCAATTGCGAACAGTGCGTTCTGGCAGTTGATGACCTGCGCGCTTTCAGAAATCAAATCGCACCCTCACTCGATCGCGAATATCATCCGGCGTCTGTCCCTTCTCCGACTGAAGGCTGGTGGCATCGGACGGTTGTGTCGCTACCCGCCCTCTTCCGTGTGTCTCCGGCACCGGCCTTTGGCGCGGCGCTGGCGGTGCTTTTGTTGGCGGTGACCGGCTGGTTGATTTGGCGGACGCCACGGGAAAGAGAGCCGAACCAAGAGATTGTCGTTTCGCCCGCTCCCACATCGCAACCCGCTCCCATTGTCGTCTCTCCCGCTCCCACGCCGCAGCCCGCACCTGTGCCCGTGATCGCGCAACTCAATGACGGCGAAGGTCAGTTGACGCTGGACAGGGAAGGCAAGTTTTCGGGCGCTGATGACCTGCCGCCCGCTTACCAACACATGCTGAAGGAAGCGCTCGCCACCCGGCAAATCGAAAGGTCATCACAACTCAAGGAACTCACCCGCCCGCCGAGCACGCTGATGAGCACGGACGAACAGAGCAGCGAGTTTTCCGTGATCGAGCCGGTTGGAAAAGTGGTGTTGACTGATCGCCCCACTTTCCGCTGGTTGCCGATGGAAGGGGCGACCGGCTATGTCGTCGAGGTTTACGACGACAAGTTCAACCTGATAACCACCAGCCCGCAACTCACCGACCATTTATGGGCGACGCCACAAACACTGCCGCGCGGCAAGGTCTATGCTTGGCAGGTGAAAGCCAGCAAAGACGGTGAAGAAATCACTTCACCGCGCCCGCCCGCGCCGCAGGCGAGATTCCGCATTCTTGACGGAGCGAAAGCGAATGAACTGGCGAAAGCGAAGCGAGCCTACCCGTCATCTCACCTGACACTGGGACTGCTGTACGCGGAGGCCGGGTTACTGAAGGAGGCCGAACAGGAACTGCGTCTGCTGCAAAAAGCAAATCCCGACTCGGAGATTGCTCGCCGCCTGCTCAGACAGGTTCAGGCATTTCGACGCTGAAGCGAATGTTAGACCGCTTTTTTACGATGTATGACCATACCCTGATTGACCGCAGATTTTTTGTTTCTTGGATTTGCGCCACTTGGCTGGGGTGGCTACTTGGAGTTCCTCTGATCATCATGATGGCGCTGCTTGGAGAGATGGTTGGTATCGTTGTCAGAGTGCTTCACACGACTTGTTACCTCGTCGCGTTTCCTCCT
>JBOGOY010001049.1:0-1849 GCA_050748185.1 Pyrinomonadaceae bacterium | reverse complement strand
CCTCCAAAGCCTCTTCGATAACGACGCGCCGCGCCGCCTCCGCGCCGACGCTGGCTTGTTCCATCATCTGGCCGATGGCGTGTTCGGCCTCGGCGCGAGTGCGCGCGACCACGACGCCCTTGCCCGCCGCCAAGCCGTCGGCCTTCACGACGACTGCCGCATCCGCGCCGCCGAACTCGCCGCCGCGCAGGAGCGAGCGCGCTTCGTTTGCCGAATCCGCGACGCGGAAACGTGCTGTCGGGACTCGATGCCGGTGCATAAACTCTTTCGCGTAAGACTTGCTCGACTCCAGTTGCGCCGCCTCAGCCGGCGGCCCGGCGACGGCCAACCCGCGGCGCGCGAACTCGTCGGCCAACCCGGCGGCCAGCGGGGCTTCGCTGCCCACAACCGTCAGATCGATCTTTTCATCCGCCGCAAACTGCGCCAGAGCCGCCACGTCCGTCGCGCCGAGGGGGACGCACCGCGCGAGTTGCGCGATACCCGCGTTACCGGGAGCGCAATAAATTTGCAGAAGTCTGCCCGAGGTGCGCTGCATGGCCCAGCAAAGCGCGTGCTCGCGCCCGCCGGAGCCGACGACCAGAATTTTCATGGCTTAATGAGCTGCCGTTTCAAAGGTATGTGGAAGCGCCGCGGATGCTGGCACGGCCGATTACCCGTGTCAAGACGGTCGCGGAACCGCGACGAAATTCGACATCTCATCAGGGGGCCACAACCTTAAGAAGGCTTCTCAATCCGCGTTTGTCGGCTGCGACCAACGCCCGGTGGCTTGCAGGGCGGCTCCTCGGCGCGAGCGCACGAAGCTGTGCGCGGCGTCAGGCGTCGTCAAAAGTCTTGACACATTTTTGTGATGGATATACTTTGCACTGGCAAAAGTTGCGGTTGTGGAGAAGGGCCAAGTCGCGTGGACCCAATGAAGCGACCGGCCGCGCAAATTCTAATAGCAGGCTAACCCTCGCTAGAATCTGACCCGACACTACTTCCTTCGAGCCGCCTCTCTCACCGTTGACCGGCTCCGAGGAAAACAAAACATTACCCGGCTGGGGGGATCACGCATCATGTCACAAGTTCAAGTCACCGGTACTGCGATGGGAGAATGGAGTCGCGCCGAGACGGAATTCCAAGATCGCCCGATTCATTGCGTCGACTGCGGCGAGGAATTCACATGGACGGCGGGCGAGCAGTTGTTCTTCCACGACAAGGGTCTGAAGAACGAACCGAAACGTTGTAAGCCCTGCAAGCAGGCGAAGAACGAGCGACTCGCAGCCATCGCCGCCGCGCAGGCGTCGGGCGTGCGCCAGCGCATCGAGGTCTCAGTCAACTGCGCGCAGTGCGGCCAGCAGACGACCGTCCCTTTCTACCCTTCGCAGGGCCGCCCCGTGTTCTGCCGTTCCTGCTTCCTTGCCGGACGCAGCGCGAGCTGACGGCCACACCTCAGCAGGCCAGAAAACAATAACCGGGAGGCAAATGTGCAGGCCGCGCCGCGCGCCTCACGTCCGCCTTCCGGTTTGTCTTTCGCTCACTACTTCGGCCAATCTTTCGGCCTTACCTCACAGGCTTAACTCTCACAGACACTGATCAACTTTCCAGTCAGTACCGCCGGCAGCAACGGGTGGGGGAGCAGCAAAGAGGGGAAAGGCGAAGGGGAGGAGAAAACCTAAATCCGTCCGCTTGCTTTTACTTTCGCCTTTCGCCCTTCGCCTTTCACTTGCCCACCCCGACTTAGCCCCCGACGTGGACGACGGGACGGCGCTCCGGATCCTCCTCGGCCTGCCGCAGTACCTCGTGCGTCACCGGCGCGGTGTCACCCTCGCCGAAGGCCACGTACTTGAACAGGTACGCCAAAGGGTTC
>JBOGOY010001048.1:0-1851 GCA_050748185.1 Pyrinomonadaceae bacterium | reverse complement strand
CTGTCACCCGTCACTTGTCACCTGCTCACTTATGAATAAAGAGAACGTTCTGTTTTCCCTCGTCGGCGTGGGGTTCGGCCTGTTCCTCGGATTCTCGTTCGTGGTGTGGGCCAACCAGCGGGCCGCCGCTTCCGCCGCCCGCGCGACGGCGAGCAACGCTGGCGCGGAGTCTGGGGCCAATGGGAGCGCTGAAAACCAGTCTTCAATCACCGTGGCCGAGCGCCAACAACTCGACTCGCAACTCGAAGAAGTGGCTAAGCGGGCGCGCGAAAATCAAAGCGACTTCGACGCGCAGAAAGAGGCCGGGCAACTTCACTATCAAGCACAACTCTACGACGACGCGCTTGAATTCCTGTTGCGTGCGAATAAACTGAGGACCGATGACGTGGAGACGGTGGTGCTGCTCGGTAACGCGAATTACGACGCCGGTCGTTACGAAATGGCCGAAAGGTGGTACACCGCCGCGCTCACCAAGAAACCCGACGATGTGAACGTGCGCACGGACCTCGGCCTGACTTTCCTGTTGCGCGAACCCTCAAACCCAGACCGCGCTATCACGGAGTTTCGCCGTTCGCTGGAACGCGATCCGGCCCACATCCAGACGTGGCAAAATCTGACCGTCGCTCTGACGCGCAAAAAGGAGAAGCGCGAGGCGCAGGAGGCGTTAGCGAGGCTCGAAAAGCTCGCCCCCGACAACCCGGCTCTCCCTAAACTCCGCGCCGAGATCGAAGCCATTTCCGCTTCGCCAGCGGGCGTCAGAGAAAGCAGCAGGAGATAAGCGAGCGGTGAGCAGTGAGCGGGAAAAACTTTTCCCTGCTTACTGCTTACCGCTCACCGCTCACCGGCTAAATAATCGTTGTCAGCCCGTCCTAACTATGCTACAACGAAGACCTTCGGCCCCGGTTCATAGACAGCTCGGGCAATTCATTCGCTCTACCCAATCCTGATTCAGCGGCCGCCAGTGAGTTTGGCTGGGGCTTCTTGTTGCGAGCAAGGCCAGCTAGACGCGGAAGGACTATCAGCAGGTGCGCAACCCCGGTTCACCCACACGTCGAACTTTCGATCTGCGCCTCGTCGCCCTCACTCTCTTCGTCGCCTTCGTCTCGACGTTCCTGTTTTTCAACCGCGCCTCCACCTCCGCCAGCGCGCTGACCGACCCATCCTCCGCTGACCCGTCCGCCGCGGCGACAGAGCCCGCCGCCGAACCGCAGCGGCGACGCCAGCCGCAGAGACGCCGCCCGACGCCACAACGCCGCCCGCCCGCGCGTGACCGGTCAACCTTTTCGCACGCGACGCCGGGCCATTTTGAAGACTGCGCCTCTTGCCACAAGATTCCGACTTTGGGTCTGAGACAGACGCCGACAGATTACCTGACCCGTTCGGATGTCGAAGACTACCCGGATCACGACGCCTGTTTGAACTGCCACCGCCAGCGCTACCAGCCGCTCTTTTTCAAGGGCGCGCGCCCCGTCATCTGCGCGATCTGCCACAAGGGCGCGATCACGCCGCGCAACGAACTGCGCTTCGCTTTCCCTAAAGAGAACGTCAAATCGCAGTTCGCCGACGTGTTTCCGCACGATGCACATTTCGTAAGCAGGTCGCTGCCGCGCTTCAAGCGCCTGCTCGGCGACAAGGCCAA
This sequence comes from Pyrinomonadaceae bacterium, assembly GCA_050748185.1. GTDB lineage: Bacteria > Acidobacteriota > Blastocatellia > Pyrinomonadales > Pyrinomonadaceae > JACCRA01. The sequence goes on along the minus strand of JBOGOY010001048.1, from coordinate 212 downwards.
GCCGCAGGACAGTTGCGCCTTCTGCCACAAGCCGAATACCGCCGAGTTCAAGCAAGCCGTGGCGGGAACCTCGGCGGCCGTGGCGGGCGCACCTGCCGCTGCGGCTGAGACTTTCATCTCGAAACCCGGCGCGTTCATGACGACGCCGCAGAGTCACGCCTCCTGCTTCGATTGCCATTGGAAGCAGGGCATCGAAGGCAGCGACTTCACGC
>JBOGOY010001047.1:1567-1852 GCA_050748185.1 Pyrinomonadaceae bacterium | reverse complement strand
CTTCCGTTTCGACTGAGACGAACTCGGGGCGATGGCGCTCGATCTGCCCGGCGAGTTCCCCGACGTTTCGGCCCGCGCCGAGCGCGACGACGCGGAACGTGTCGCCGAAGGCTTCCACGACGCGCAAAGTGTTGCGCCCGATGGAGCCGGTCGAGCCGAGAATTGAAATTCCGCTTCGGTTCATTTCACAAAGTCATGCTTTTCGACGAGCGCCGTCAGCCCGCCCACGGTCGTCGCGCCGGAGAGACGCTCGCGCTCTTCGCCTCCGGCGAACAGGATCACGGT
>JBOGOY010001047.1:0-1557 GCA_050748185.1 Pyrinomonadaceae bacterium | reverse complement strand
ACTTCGACCCGATCATTGTACCTCTCGGCGACCGTGCGGAGCGGAAGTCCAAACCGTCCGGCCTCGTCCGTCGAGGTGGGGACGAACAACACCAGCATGATCTTGTCAGACGTAAGCACGTCCTCTTCAAAGGTATCGTCGGAAGTCTCCAGCACGAACGACAGATCGCCCGGATTCTCTTCTTCGCCGCCCCCTAAGTCGCCCGGCTCGCCTTCGTAACTGCCGAACAGTTCGACGGTTTTGCCAGTTTCGTTGACGTAAGTGCCTCCCGTTACACGCCACTGTTGAGAATTGGTGAACGCGAGGTTGACCGTGGCGTTGACCGTTCGCCGCGCGCCGATAACTTTCAGCTTGACTGCCGCCACGCCGTCCCCGCCGCCCGTGTTGATGTTGCCGGTGACGAACGAGCCGAAATCGCGCACCTCACCGATGTCGCTTTTCAAACGCTCATTGTCGCGCAGGAAGGTGCGGGCGGCTTCGGCCGCCTCGCTGTTACCAATAGTATAAAAGACGAAACCGGTGATCGCCGCGACGAACAACACGACCACAAGCGCCAGCCCGGCCAGCAGGCCGAGAATCAGGAGGACGATGTTTCTTTTCGTCATGTGGGGTTGATTCAGTGGCTGGCGACTCGCTGGTCAGTGATGAAAAGTTTTGTCCATTAACGAATCACGAATCACCATTTACGAACGAAGGCTTCGCCGAAGTAATAAGCGGCGAAATAGTAGATGAGCGGCGCGTTGAAGAGCAAGCTATCGAGCCGGTCGAGCAGGCCGCCGTGGCCGGGCAGGATGTTGGCCGCGTCCTTCGCGCCCGCCCCGCGTTTCAAAGCGCTTTCCGACAAGTCGCCGAGCACGCCGAGCACGTTCATCACCGCCGCGAGCGGCAGCGCCGCCTTGAGACTCAACTCGGGGAAGAACCAAAAATGAGCGATGGCGGCGGCGGCAAGGCTCGCCAGCAACCCGCCGGCCGCGCCTTCCCAAGTCTTGCCGGGGCTAACCGATGGGGCCAGTTTGTGTTTGCCGAAGGTGCGCCCACTGTAGTAAGCGGCCGTGTCCGAACTGAAGAGGACGAGGAAGAAGAACGACAACAGATCGGCCGACAACTCGGGCACGAACCCAGTCCGCGCCGCCACGAGATGCCCGCCGAGCAACGCCACGTAGAACACGCCGGAGAGCGTCACCGCCGTCGAAGGAATCATCTTGTCGAACGGCGCTCCCCGCAGCATCGTCGCCGCCAGCGTGGCGATGGTCGCCGCGCACAAGACGATAAGCAGCAGGCGCGGGTCAGTCGCCGGCGCGTTGAAGTAGAAAGCGGCAAACAGCGCGGCTGCGGCCACCGTGCCGACGGTCAATTCAGGCTTCAACTCGCGCCGCCGGGCCAGCAGGTAGTATTCGTGCAATCCCGTCATCATCGCCGCCAGCGCGAGCAGGACGAACAGCGGAGCCAACCAACTGACGCGGATCGAGGCGATGAGAAAAGGGAGGACGGCGAGTGCGGTCAGGACACGTTTCATTTTTGACAGTAGCCAGTAGCCAGTAGCCAGTAGTCAGTAGC
>JBOGOY010001046.1:0-1853 GCA_050748185.1 Pyrinomonadaceae bacterium | reverse complement strand
GCCCCGCATTGATCGCGTCGTTCGGCGTCCGCAGGGAAAGCTGCCGGCCCTCCAAGTAAACTTGCCCCGCGTCAACGCGATCCGCGCCGAAGATGGCGCGCGCCGTCTCGGTGCGGCCCGAGCCGAGCAGGCCCGCCATCCCGACGATCTCGCCGCGCGCGGCGTTGAGACTGACGCGGTTCAACTTGCGGCCGCGCGTCAGGTTCTCGGCGCGCAGCAGCGGCGCTTCTCCCTGCTGCTTGGCGGTGCGCGCGTGGTGTTCGCCGAAGGCGGTCGCGCCCTTCTGCCGCAACTCTTCGCGCTGCTTGCCGAGCATCATGCACACGAGATCGATCCGTTCCAGCCCCGCCAGCGGGCGCGTGCCGACGAGTTTGCCGTCGCGCAGGATCGTCACGCGATCACAGACCGCGTACAACTCGTCGAAGCGGTGGCTGATGTAGACGACCGCCGTGCCCTCCGACTTCAGCCGCCGGATCACGTCGTAGAGGATCGAGACCTCGCGCTCGGTCAGAGAACTGGTCGGCTCGTCGAGCACGACGACCTTCGCGCCGAACGAGACGCCGCGCGCGATCGCCACCATCTGCCGGAGCGCGATGTTAAGGCTGCCCAGCGTGGCGCGCGGGTCGATCTCCAGCCCGAGCCGTTTGAGGAGCGCGCCGGCTTCGGCGTACATCCGCTTCCAGTCGATCAAGCCGAGGCGGCGCGGTTCGCGCCCGAGGAAGATGTTCTCGGCCACGGTGCGAAAGGTGAGCAGGTTCACCTCTTGATAGACCGCGACCACGCCCGCGTCCTGCGCCTCTTCCGGCGACGCGAAATTGACCTCGCGCCCTTCGAGCCACATCCGCCCGCCGTCGCGCCGGTACGCGCCCGTCATGATTTTAATCAGCGTGGACTTGCCCGCCCCGTTCTCGCCGACGAGTGAATGAACCTCGCCGCGCTCCAACGTCAGGTCCACGCCCGCGAGCGCCGTCACGCCCGAGAAGATTTTCGTGATGCCCTCCATGCGGAGGAGCGGCTCGTTATTCATGGTCCAAAGTCCAAGGTCCAAAGTCCAAGGTCTGTTGTCTAAGCCAAGTTAGCTTTGGACTTTGGACTTCCTCAGTAGGCCTCGTTAACGAACTGCGCGGCGTTCGCCTGATCGAAGAAGCGATCGGTGAGAATGATCTTGGGTTCGATCTGCTGACCGCCGAGGTATTTTTCGAGCGTCTCGAAGGCGAGCGGGCCGAAGCGCGGGTTCGACTCGACCGTCGCGTTCATCTCGCCGCGTGCGATCGCTTCGAGCGCAGACTTCTGGCCGTCCACCGAAATGATGATCACGTCTTTGCCGGGGTTCATCCCGGCGGCCTTCAGGGCTTGGATCGCGCCGAGCGCCATCTCGTCGTTGTGCGTATAGACGGCGGTGATGTTCTTGCCGTGAGCCTGAATCAGATTCTCCATCACCTTCTGCCCTTCGGCGCGGGTGAAGTTGGCCGTCTGCGACGCGAGAATTTTCATCTCGGGGCTGCCCTTAATCGCCTCCATGAATCCGTCGTGCCGATCGCGCGCGACGGACGCGCCGGCCGTGCCGGTCAGCTCGACGATGCCGGCCTTGCCGTTTGTCTGCTTGGCGAGCCACTCGCCGGCGCGGCGGCCTTGCTCGACGAAGTTCGATCCGATGAACGTCACGTAATCCTCGCCCGCCGTCCCCGCCGCCTCGCGGTCGATCAGAAAGACCGGAATGTTGGCTTCCTTCGCGGCTTGCAGCGCCGGCGCGAGGCCCTCGATTTCGCGCGGCGCAAGGAAGATGGCGTCAACACCGCGCGCCACCAAATCTTCCACATCCGAAACTTGTTTGGAAGTCTGCCCCTGTGCAT
>JBOGOY010001045.1:0-1854 GCA_050748185.1 Pyrinomonadaceae bacterium | reverse complement strand
GCTGTGGGCGTACCTCGCGATGCTCGGCCCCGGCGTGATCGCCGCTAACGCCGGCAACGACGCCGGCGGCATCGCGACCTACTCCGCGACGGGCGCGACTTACGGCTACAGCCTGCTGTGGACGTTCATCCCGATCACACTGAGCCTCGCCATCGTGCAGGAGATGTGCGCGCGGATGGGCGCGGTGACAGGCAAGGGGCTGGCCGATTTGATCCGCGAGCAATTCGGCGTGCGCTGGACGATGTTCGTGATGCTGGCCCTCTTAGTCGCCAACGGCGGCGTGACGGTCTCGGAGTTCGTCGGCATTGCGGCGGCGACCGAGTTGATGGGCGTGCCGCGCTACGTCTCGGTCCCGCTGGCGGCGGCGGCCGTGTGGTGGTTGGTGGTAAAGGGATCATACCGTCGGGTCGAGCGCGTCTTCCTTGTGATGTCGCTCGTCTTCCTCGGCTACATCGTCTCGGCCTTTCTCGCGCGGCCCGCATGGGGCGAGGTGGCGCGCGGGCTCGTGCGCCCGAGTTTCAGCCTCGACGCGGGCTACCTCTTCACCGTGGTGGCGCTCGTCGGCACGACCATCTCGCCGTACATGCAGGTCTTCGTTCAGTCGTCGGTGGTGGAAAAGGGGACGCCAGTCGAGCAGTACCGGCTGACGCGGGCCGACGTGTGGACGGGGACGGCGTTCTCTGTCTCGATCGCGCTCTTCATCGTGATCTCGACGGCGGCGGCTTTGAATCGATATGGCGTCCGGGTGGAGACGGCGGCCGACGCGGCGCGCGCCCTCGCCCCCGTCGCCGGGCAGTACGCGCAGGTATTGTTCGCGGTTGGGCTTTTCGGCGCGTCGATGCTCGCGGCCGGCGTGCTGCCTCTCGCGACGGCCTACTCGATCACCGAGGCGCTCGGGTTTGAGAAGGGCGTCTCGCGCAGCTTCCGCGAGGCCCCGATCTTCCTCGGCATCTTCACCTTCCTGATCTCTTTGGGCGCGCTCGTCGCGATGATCCCTGAATTGCCGCTCATCCGCGTGCTGATCATGACGCAGGTCATCAACGGCCTGCTGCTACCGGTGCTGCTCGTCGCCATTACGCGGCTCGCCGGCAACCGCGCGCTGATGGGTCCATACGCCAACGGCCCCGCTTACAACCTCGTGGCGTGGCTGACGGTGGCGGTCGTGTCGGCGCTGTCTCTGCTGTTATTGGGGACGACGCTGGCGGGCGGTGGATGAGAGGGCGGCGGAAAGTGAGATAACGCAAGCATGCTTGTTGATGTCCCGTAGGCCGGCGATTCATCCATTAGTTTCTACACAAATCAACGGAGCCGCGGAACAGCACTGCTCAACTTGTGTAAAAACTAATGGATGAATGGCTTTCGCTATCGTCATTCACCCCTCACGAGGCCAACTGTCTCTATCACGCATGTCAAACTTCGGACACGTTATTGCTTCATCACTCCGAACGTGGCCGCGGCGGCGTGGCCGCGCCGGTGCGGCCCTGCGGCGCGCCGGGGTCGCGGCGGGCGGTGTAGCCGGAGCGCGTGACGGCGATGCGCTTGTCGCGCTTGCCGGTGTCGGCCACCTGCACGCGGACGCTGCGAAAACTACCGTCTTTCGCCTTGTTCGTCGGGTAATAGCCGACGACGTACTGCGTGCGTAAGTCCTTTGTGATCTCCTGCGCGATCTGCGGCAACTCGGAGACGGAGTTGGGGAAGAAGACGCGACCGCCGCTCTGCTCGGCCAGCTTGGTCATCAGGTTGACGGCCTTCTCCTTCGAACTCTTACGGATGAAGCCGCCCTTCGAGTCGAGTTCGTTAATGAAACCGATGACGTAAATCTGCACGTCGTTCTCACGCAGCGCGGCGAAGAGA
>JBOGOY010001044.1:0-1856 GCA_050748185.1 Pyrinomonadaceae bacterium | reverse complement strand
ACGTAGCGGTGCGGGCCGCGCGCGCGGCGTGGAGGCTAGAGCAGTACCCGCCGGCCCTGCTCGGCGAGGACGAAAGACTCGTGCTCGCGCCGCCGCACATCCGGACGCTCGAAGGCGGGCGCTGGAACCGCCCGTCCCTCCCCTACGGCAGCGACTGGTGGCGGCGTATCAAGATTACGAGCGTGGTCGATCCGGAGACGGGTGAAGCCACCGGCGATCTGGGCTACATCGCCCTGACCGATCGCGCGCGGGCCGAGGCCACGCTCCAACAGACGGATCGCGAAGTGGTTGACGATCTCGTGCGTGACGCGATCGGCGAACCCGAATACGACGAGGAATTGGCCGTCACACTCTTCCAGCAACTGCTCCCCAACGACCTCAAGGATCAGGCGCAGGTCGAGGCCGATTTGGTGCTGCTGGTTGACAAGCTTTCGGCGCGCTACCCGTGGGAGCTACTGGCGCAGCCGGTTCAGGGCGGCCGCACCCAGCCGCTCGCCGAGCGCATGGGTATCCTCCGCCAGTTCGTCACCTCGCAGTACCGCACCGCGCCGCGCCCGGCCCACGGCAAGACCGCGCTCGTCGTCGGCGTCAGCCGCGAACTCACGATCGGCGACGACTTCTTCCCGCCGCTGCCGGGCGTCGAAGACGAGACGAGGGCCGTCGCCCGCCTGCTGAAGGACGGAGATTACGACAGTGGCGAGCCGCTCTTGAACGCCAGCTACCGCACCGTCTTCGGCAAGCTGACCAAGGGGTACCGCATCCTTCACCTCGCGGCCCACGGCGTCGTGCAACACCACGGGCGGACGGGCGTGGTGTTGAGCGAGCGGCACGTCCTGTCCGCCGCGCAGGTCGAGACGTGGCAACACGTCCCCGATCTGGTCTTCGTCAACTGCTGCCACCTCGGCCGGACCGACATCGAAGCGCCCACGCCAGCGGGAACCGAGCGGCGGCCGTTCGATCCACAAATCAACTTGTTGGCCGCGAGCTTCGCCGAGGCGCTCATCAAGCAAGGCGTCAAGGCGGTGGTCGTCGCCGGATGGGCCGTCGACGACGCGGCGGCCACCGCTTTCGCCACATATTTTTACGGGCAGATGATTGCGGGCGAGACCTTCGGCGAAGCCGTCAAGTACGCACGGCAACAGACGCTGGACCAGTTCGGCAAGTCCACCAACACGTGGGGAGCCTATCAGTGCTACGGCAACCCGGGCTTCGTCCTCTCACGGGAAGGAGGCACGGCGGCGCGCGACCTGCCGCGTTTCTACTCGCCGCAGGAATACGTCGAAGCGCTGAAGACGCTCGAGGGAGAGACGGCGCATAGCGGCGGCCAACGCCTTGCGGAGATTAGGCGGCAACTCAGGGAGATGGACACGTCGCTGCCGCCGGGCTGGCGCGACGGATTTGTGCTCGCCGCTTTCGGCGACACGTGGGCAGCGGCCGGCGATTTCGAGGCGGCCATCGAGTGTTATCGCGAGGCCATCAGGGAAGAAAAATCGGCGGCCCCGCTGAAGGCCGTCGAGCAGTTCGCCAACCTCATCAGCCGACACCTCGCCGCGCAGACGGAGAGGTTTTACGAGAAACGCGACCGAACCGGCGACGACGACGCGGCCGAGCCGCCCGATCCCGTGAAGTCGGCGGAGATGATCGAGGAGGCGTTAGAGCGGCTCGCGTGGGCGAGCAAACTGGGCGAGACGGACGAGCGCCTCTCTCTGTTCGGCGGCGCGTACCGCCGGCTGGCCTTCGCGGCCGACGAAGGGACCAAGCGCGACGAATACCTGAAGAGCGCCGTTCAGCATTACGGCCGGGCGCACGAACGCAACGCCGCGCGCCTCGCCGTCAACTTTTACCCGGCGCTCAAC
>JBOGOY010001043.1:0-1857 GCA_050748185.1 Pyrinomonadaceae bacterium | reverse complement strand
CCTCTGCGATCTCTACGTCGTCGAAGGATTCAAGTAAGCTCGCCGCCGCGCGTTCCGCCCGGAAGCGCATTGCAACTCAAAACTTCTGCGGTTAACATCCCTCCCGGTCATGCCGAACCAAGCCGTCAAACTTTACCAACTGCTGCGCTCGACCGGGCGCGAGCGCCGGCTCGGCACGGTTATCCTCTTCGTCACCTCGCGCTGCAACGCCAAGTGTGCGACCTGCTTTTACTGGGACGAGCTAAACCGCCCCGGCGACATGACCTTCGCGCAGCTTGAGCGTGTCTCGCGGACGATGCCGCGGATCACAGACCTCTGGCTCTCGGGCGGCGAGCCGACGCTCAGGCGCGATCTCTGCGACATCATCGACACCTTCGTCCGCCATAACGGTGTCCGCCGCGTCATCATCCCGACCAACGCCTTGATTAAGGCGCACGTCTGTGAAGTGGTTGACCACGCCCTGTCGCGCAACCCGCGGATCGATCTCTACCTCAACGTCGCGCTCGACGGCTACGGCCAGACGCACGACCGAATCCGCGGCGTGCCCGGCAACTGGGAGAAGACGCTCGACTGCATCCGCGCTCTCTACCCGCTGAAAGAGAAGTACAAGGATCGCTTCCGACTCAACGTCAATACCGTCGTCTGCGCGGAGAACTACACGGAGATCGAGCAACTCTCCGAGTTCATGTGGGCCAACTTCCGCCTCGACGGCCAATACTTCAACATCATCCGCGGTGAGACAAAGGCCGGGGCCGCGATCAAACAGGTACCGACTGAGGCTTTACCCGAGATGTACCGGCGCGTTGCCGCGCTGACTGAGCGTTACAGCGAACGAATGTTTGCGGCCGACGACGCCTCAACCCGCTTCGTCAAATCCGTGGCCTACGTCGGCGCGATCACCACGCACTACCGCACGCAACTGGCGAATTTCCAAAACCCCGCGGCGTGGCCGTTCCCCTGCACGGCGGGCGAGACCACGGCCGTGATTGATTACAACGGCGACGTGCGCGCCTGCGAACTGCGCGAGAAGTTCGCCACGCTGGCCGATTACGACTATGACTTCGGCGCGCTCTGGGCGGCGCACGAACGGCAGGCCGAGTTGCAGGAGATCGACGGCGGGCGCACCTGCTGGTGCACGCACGTCTGTTTCATCCACGACTCGATGCGGCATTCGCGCCGCGCGCTGCTGTATGAGTTGCCGAAGAACTACGCGACGCGGGGGCGTTGGTAGTTCAAGGTTCAAAGTTTCTGGTTCAAGATAAGGTTAAGGGTTCATGTAACTTTGAACCTTGAACCTGAAACTTTGAACCCTGCATTTAGCGATGGCTGATAACGACAACGACGAAAAGAACGTTGCCCGACGGGGCGGCCTGATGTATGCGGCGGCGTTTTCCATCTTCGCGTCGGTGGCGGCCTTTTTCGGAATCGGGTGGCTGTTGGATCGCTGGCTGGGGACCAGTCCGTGGATGGTCGTCGGCGGGATCGTGCTCGGGTCTGTGCTCGGGTTCTACGAGTTTTACCGGCTGATCTCGAAGATAAACGATTGAAAGGCAAGCCGCCTGTGCTCGACATTCCCGCGCCCGCCTGTGTAAAATTATCGGCTTCGCGATGCACGAAAATGGCGACAGAGAGGACGCATCTGAGACAAACGCAGCGACGGACGACGTGGCTCTGGAGCGCCGGCTGTTGCGCGGGATGTGTGTTTCGGTCGCTCTGGCCGTGCTCGTGAGCGCCGCCCTCGCGCCGTGGCGCGTGACCACGGGGCTTCTGCTCGGCGGCATTCTTTCTCTGTTCAATCATCACTGGCTGCGGACGGCGATCGGGGCCGCCTTCGGGCGGGCCGCCGCCGGCGGCCAC
>JBOGOY010001042.1:0-1865 GCA_050748185.1 Pyrinomonadaceae bacterium | reverse complement strand
AATCCTAGCGTCCATCGGACTGCTGCTCTTGATTTTCACCACCGCGCTCGGACAAGCGACCGGTGGCCGCGTCCGCGGCACGGTGTCTGACACTGCCGGGGCCGTCGTGCCCGGCGCGAGCGTCAGCCTGCGCCACGAAGCCACCGGGCAGGCGCTCAACACTCAGACGACCGACGCCGGCCTGTATGAGTTCCCCAACGTCCCGGTCGGCGATTACACTATCACCGTCGAGGGCGAAGGATTCGCGCCTCTGTCGCAAGGGTTGAAGGCGGCGCTCAACCAGACCTCGACGGTTGACGCCACGCTCCAGCCCGCCGGAGTCGCGGGCGCCGTCGAAATCACGGCGGCGGGCGAGGCGCTGGTCCAGACCGACAGTTCGCAACTGGCGAGCGGCTATGACGCGCGGCAGGTGCAGAATCTGCCGCTCTTCGGCAACCAGAATCTGCTGGCGTTGCTGTCGCCCAACGTGGTCGAGCAGTCGGCGGGCGTGCAGGGCACGGGCGGCGCGATCGGCGGCACACGCCCGCGCGGCAACAGCTTCAACCTTGACGGGGTGGACAACAACGACCCGACCATCACCGGCCCGTCGGCCAAAGTCATACAGGACGCCGTGCAGGAGTTCACGCTCTTGACGAACAACTACAACGCCGAGTTCGGCGCGGCGGCCGGCGGACTGTTCAACGCGATCACGCGCTCGGGGACCAACGAGTTTCACGGCTCCGGCTTCTTTTACCGGCAGGACGAGGCGTTGAACGCGGCCTCGACACTGGAAGAGGCCCAACTCCGTGGCAGCAGAGACGCGAAGAAGCCGAACTTCGGCAACACGCGCTTTGGCGGCACGTTCGGTGGCCCCGTGGTCAAAGATCGGCTCTTCTTCTTCGGCTCGGCGCAGCGCGAGCGCATCGATCGCTTCGCCGCCCCGACCAAGTATTCGGCCCCGACCGCGGCCGGGCTCCAACAGATCGCGGCCCTCCCCGGCGCGAGCCCGTTCGTGATTAACTTGCTGCGCGACAATCTGACGCTCGCGCCCAACGCGACCACGACCGCGACCGTGCTCGGCGTGTCGGGCGTGCCGTTCGGCGAGGTCATCAACAGTGTCCCTTCCGGCTCGACCGAAACGCTCTCGCAAATCAACGTCGATCACTTGCCCGGCACGAGGGACCAGTTCCGCTACCGTTTCAGCTTCCAGCGTACACGCGCCGAGCAGCCCGGCGGCGGAAACCAGAAGTTCAACAACCTCTCGGCCTACGACACGCGCCTCTTTTCCGCCACATGGGTGCGCGCGTTCGACTCGGGCGTGGTCAACGACCTGCGCCTCTCCTACCGGCGCGTGAACGAGAACTACCCGCTGGCCGATGCCGCGGCCGCGGATTTCCCGAACCTGCTGGTCACGCCGCTCAATATTGACCTCGGCCCGAACTTGGTGTTGCCGCAGGGCGCGCCCGTCAACAACGGCTATCAGGTCTATGACGCGGTGAGCCTGATCCGTGGTCCGCACACCTTCAAGTTCGGCGGCGAGTTCCGCCGCCTGATCCTCAGCAACCGCTTCGTGCCGCTCTCGCGCGGCTACTACGACTATGCGGATCTGGACCAGTTACTTCGCGACGAGGCGCCGGCGATCAATCAGCGCGGTGTCGGCAGCGGAGCCTTCGCCAGCAACCAGTCCAAGTTTTACGGCTTCGCGCAGGACGACTGGCGTGTGAGGCCGAGCCTGACCCTGAACCTCGGCCTGCGTTACGAGTACGTGACGCTACCGCGCGATCTGGCGACGCAGGAATTGAACGCCGCCGCGAGCGTGCCCGGTGTCGTCGAGTTCCGCGCGCCGCGCACCGACAAGAACAACTTCGCGCCGCGCGTCGGCCTCG
>JBOGOY010001041.1:0-1868 GCA_050748185.1 Pyrinomonadaceae bacterium | reverse complement strand
CCAATTCGCAAAGCCCTGAGGAAGGTACGTCTTTCCTTTACCGCTGAAAAATTTGAGCCTAAAGGAAGGATTCCGACAAGATAACTTTGTGTCTTAGCTTCTTCGAGCAACGCGAAAGTTCGCCCGTCGGTTTTAAGGCCGAGCAGAATCCTGATCTTCTCCGTGCATTCAAGCGCCGGGTACAGCAGGTGAAAGCCGCTCAGATAAAAAATATCCGACGAGACAATCGAATAGGCGCGTTTGTGGGACGATGAGAACTTGAAGACGTTCTTTGAGATTAACGTCGTGTTCGTTAGTGATAAAGGTTAAATCCGATTTCATATTTCCTGTAGCCTAATGCAACCCTCCTTGTCCTTCAAAGAGCGGGAAAGCAGGAAAACCGGCAACGCCAACACCTTCAAGCCGGACGTTGGGTGTGGTCCCAACGAGGCGAAAACGCGGTCACGCCCACGATGCCGGGTTCAAACTTGGGAGGACTCGCTCCCGCGCGACTCCCAGCCGGGCGAGAGCCGTTTAGTTAGCGGCCCGATGCCAGCGCTTTCGTCAGCCGGTACAGAAACTCCTGCCCTTCATGCAGCGCTGTGATGCCGATCCGCTCGTCCTTGCCGTGCGTGCGGTTGTCTTCGATGTCGTCGAAGATGCCGGAGACGCCGTACATCGAGACGCCGGCCTGCCGGAAATAGAGGCTGTCAGTCGCGCCCGTGCCCATGATTGGGACCACCGGCACGCCCGGCCACAGCGCCTCGGTGATCGACTCGATGGGGCGCATGATCTCCGGGCTCAGGGGTGATGGCGGGCTCGGCTTCGACTCGGCGATCGGCGTCACGGAAACCTGCGTGTCGGAGAAGACACTCGTGAGCGTTTGCTGCACCTGCGCGGCAGTTTCCTGCGGCAGGATGCGGCAGTTGACGGTGGCGCGCGCCGTCTGCGGCAGCGCGTTATCGGCGTGGCCGGCTTCGAGGCGCGTGGCGACGCAGGTGGTCCGCATCAGCGCGTTGTAGTAAGTCGATTCCGCCAGCCGCGCCACCGCCGCCGCACGGTTCGGTTGGTCCCCTTGTGCGGTGAGCGCTTTCATGTCGGCGGCCAACTGCCCCGTCTCGATCGACGCCATGCGCGTGAAATAAGCGCGCGTCACCTCGTTCAAGTTGACGGGGAAATCGAACCTGGCGAGCCGGTCGAGCGCCGCCGCGAGGTGGTAGATCGCGTTGTCCTTGCCGGGCAGGGAACTGTGGCCGCCTTTGTTCTTCACTTCGAGGCGGAAACTCTGATAAACCTTCTCGCTCGCCTGCACGGCGTTCAGCAGTCGCTTGCCCTGCTTCAACTGCCCGCGCCCGCCTTCGTTCAGGCCGAACTCGGCGTCAACCAATTGCCGGTGATCTTTCAGCAGCAACTCGACGCCATTGTGATCGCCGCCCTCTTCGTCGGCCGTCAGCGCGACGATGATGTCGCGCTCAGGCCGGAACCCTTCGCGCTTGAAGCGGATCAAGTTCGCGACGAAGATCGAGGCCATCGCCTTGTCGTCCACCGTGCCGCGCCCGTAGAGATAGCCCTCCTGCTCGACGACCTTGAAAGGATCGGTGGACCAATCTTCGCGCCGCGCTTCGACCACGTCGATGTGCGCCAGCAACAGCAACGGCCGCTTCGCCCCCGTTCCGCGCAGACGCGCGACGAGATTGCCTTTGCGCTGGTTGGCCGGATGGACCACGATCTTCAAGTCGGCTTCGGGGAACCCGGCCGCGAGCAGCCGTTTCTTCAACGCCTCGGCGGCGGCGGTCGTGCTGCCTGTCGCTTCGGTGGTGTTGATTTCGACCAGTTCCTTGAAGATGTCGCGCAAGAGTTGCTGGTCGGGCGTGGGTGGCGTCGTTTGC
>JBOGOY010001040.1:0-1870 GCA_050748185.1 Pyrinomonadaceae bacterium | reverse complement strand
GACGACGCGCTCCTCCTCCTTGCCGCCCTTGAAGAGGATCAGCGTCGGGATGCCCTTGATGCCGTAGCGCTGCGAAACGCCCGGGTTCTCGTCCACGTTCAGCTTGACGACCCGCGCGCTGCCCGCGTACTGCTCGGCCACGGCGTCGACCGTCGGCGACATCATCCGGCACGGCGCGCACCACTCGGCCCAGAAGTCCACCAACACCGGCCCCTCTGCCCGCAACACGTCCTGCTCGAAACTGCCGTCGCTCACCTGCGTCACATGATTGCTCATCACTTCATGCCTCTCTTTCTTCGCTTTTAATGTTCCGGTCAGGCCGGAAAGTTTAATTGCTCCTGCTCGGCGTTCCCGAACAGGCGTAACAGCCAAGACGCCGGGCGGCGCTCGTTCTCGACGCGCGCGGCCTCGGCCCGCGTCGCGCGCTCCCGCAGCAGTTCGCGGTAGCGTTTGAGACACTCGGCGCACCCGCCGCCGTCGGCCGCCGCCCACTGTGGGTGTTCGGCTCGGATCGCGGCCAACACCGGCTCTTCCACGCGGTCGTGCGACGCCCGATCTGTCAGCGTGCGGCCGCACAACAGGCAGCACTGCCAGCCCGGCGTCAAATCGATGACTTGGCGTTCTTCACTCATCTTCGTCTTCCTTCCCAGCCGGGCCATTTCGACCTTTCGGCATATGTACAAGCGTCTAAACAGAGACCAGTCGCTCGGCACGGAGCGCGTTTTCTCAGGCTCCTCTGCTGATTGCGGCTCTCCGGGTCTTTGCTTTTGTTTGTCGCGAAGCTGGTGTGGAAGTCAGGCGCGCCCGGCGGCGCAACTCCTCGATGTAGGCGTCGAGCACGTCGGGGCGCGTTCTCAGGTACTTGAACTGGCCGGCGGCGCGCGTCTCGACGAGGCCGGCGTCCGCCAACTCCTTGAGGTGGTGCGAGACCGTGGCCTGCGAGACCGGGAAGCAATCGACGATCGCCCCGCAGCACATCTCGTCACCCGCTTGGGCGATGGTTTCGTAGATCTCGAACCGGCGTGGATCGGCCAGCGCCTTCGCGATCCGGTGGAATTGTGTCGCGTCCATGATCATTGCTATATATATACAACCATCTATATAACTTGTCAATCCCCAGCGCGGCGAAAGTGCGGGGCAGCAGATTCCAGCCTAAATCCAAGCACCTGAGATTGAGACGACAGAGATTCACCACTAAGACATCAAGTCACAAAGGAAAATCTGTATTGCTTGAAGCTGAAATGCGTTTGTGGACTTGTTTCGTGCCTTTGTGCCTTGGTAGGACTCCCCCGTGTCCTCATGGCGCATGTCTCGATCTAGTTCAAATACCCGTCCGGTTCGTCCGCTACCTCCGGCGTGGCCGTCAGTTCCGCGCGCTCTTCTTCGAGACTCCAGACTTCGTAAAGTTCTGGCGGCGACTCGGTGACGAAACGCGAAGGGCGCTGCACGACGGTCTGCCGGCTGTAATCGGTGACGATCAGCGGGTAAGAGATGTAGAGCTGATCTTTGGCGCGCGTCAGGGCGACGTACCACAAGCGGCGCTCCTCCTCTTCGCCTTCGGCCTCACGTAGCGAGCGGGGTGACGGGAACTTGCCGTCGGCCGCCCAGACGATGAAGACCGCGCGCCACTCCAACCCCTTCGCCTGATGGACGGAGCTGAGCGTGAGCAGCTCGTCCTCCTCGTCGCCCTGCACGACGTCCTCGCCCGTCAGGGCCTGCGGCGCGCCGAAGCGCTCGGTCGAGAGCAGGGCGAGCTCCGACAAAAACTCTTCCGCCGAGTCGAAGCGCACGCTGTAGCGCGCGAGCTGGCGCAGGTCTTCGAGCCGCGCGTCCGCGTTCTCGTAAGTCGCGGCGAGGTAGGCCTCGTAGC
>JBOGOY010001039.1:0-1870 GCA_050748185.1 Pyrinomonadaceae bacterium | reverse complement strand
CCTTTGACCAGTCGCTCTTCAACCTCTACTCTTCCGGCCTCATCACGCTCGAAGAGGCGCTGCGCGGATCGAGCAACCCGGACGAGTTCCGCCTCCGCATCTCCGGCATCTGCTCGGCCGGCGAACAAGCGAAGCAAGAGATTACCAGCATGAGCAATAAGTAGGCGGCGGGCGGGATTGAACAGTCAGTTACAGCACATCAATTGAAGCGCGTGCGCCGCACGACGCGCACACCCGCACGCCAGTCTTCGTTAAGATCGAAGCGATAGGTCTCGATGTCTGGAGAGATCAGGCGCGCCAGATCGTCGAAGCGGCGGTGAAAGCGAAAGACGGGCGCGGCCAGATAGACGAGCGGCGGCTCGTCTGCGATCTCGCGGCCCCCGAAGAGGCGCGCGGCCGCGAGGTGGCCCGCGCGCCGGTGTGATTCGACGCGCCGCCAATAGTCCGCGCCTTGCAGCGCAAGCGCGGCGTCCTCCGCAACCTTTAACTCGATCAAGACGAGCCGCCCGTCGCGCCTCAGCGCGAGTAGATCGACCGGGCGCGAGCCGCCGCCAGAGGCTTCGCGCGCCGCGCGGAACTGCGCGTGGAGCGGCGAGACGACGAGGCCGGGATCGAGTCGGGTCACGTCGCGCCGCAGGAGTGATTCGAGCCAGCTTTCGGGCGCGGCGCGGTAGAGGGCATGTCGCGCGTCGGGCGCTGCGGCGCGTCGGTGCGCGGCGAGTTCGTCTAACAGCTTTGCCAGTTGGTCCCAGTTGGATTCGTCGAGCAGGCGGCGCGCGGCGAAGGCGCGGCCTCCCCCGGCCGCGCCCGGAAGGCCGAACCACACGCGCTCGCACCCCGATACGTGGCGGATACGTGCGAAGGGCAGGCCGTGGTAACGCAGCGTCTCGCCGTGGCGCGCGCGAATGGAATCAATGGCATCTGGCGCAAGTGCGATGATGCGCCGCGCCGCTTCGCCCGGCGTTTGCGTGAATGTACCGCGGAACGTGGGCGCGGCGTCGAGCAGTTCCGCGAGGCCGGGCGTGAGCGCGGGCGAAAGACACTCGCCGCCTCCGTCGGCCTCAAACAGCCGAATGTCGTGCCGCGCCGCCTCGCGGAGCAGCGCGAGTCTGTGGCCGACCGGCCCGATGAGTTCCCGCTCCGTCACCAACCATAACTCCGAGAGGCGACGGCCCCCGCTCGGGGCGCGCGCTCCGAGCCGCGCCCACCAGAGCAGCGCGGAGGCGACGAACGCCTCAGCATCACGCGCCCGCAGCGCGACGACGGGACCAGTGACGGCGACGCGCGAGTTCCCGCGCGCAAGCAGCACACGCGCGTAACGGCCCGGCTCGGAGCGCCTTGCGCCCCCGCTCAGGCGCACGCGCTCGATTCGCCCCCCCGGCAGACATGAGCAGGCCGTTTGCGCCAGCCGCTCGGATGCCGCGAGCCGCGCCGCGAATAAGACGGCGACGCTCTCGCGGGCCGAAGCGCGTGGGACCAGTTCGAGCGTCGTCCGCTCCGCGCCCGCACGGCGCGCCGCCTTCAGCCGCAGGCGTCCGCCCGCCCACTCCCACGCCGCCACGCGCCACGCGCGCCAACCCGCCCCGGACAGAAAAGCGAACTGAAGGGACGACCCACCGATGACGATCTCCCACTCGCCGGGGCGCAGGCCGACCGGCGTGCGCGCGCCGCCTTCGGCACAGAACCACTCGCCGCGCTCTCTGAGCAGCGACTCGATGGCGCGCGCGGCCAGTTCCCTCTCCGTCTGATTCGTGAGGCGTTTCATGCGGTCTGCGCCGGTGGGCGGCGTCAGGTGACAAGCGGGCGGCAGCATTCTATCCTGTCACTTGTCACCTGTCACTCGACACTTTCAGGGAGCAGGGGTCTATTC
>JBOGOY010001038.1:0-1872 GCA_050748185.1 Pyrinomonadaceae bacterium | reverse complement strand
AGCCTGCGGAGCAGGCGGCAGAGGCAGCGCCGGCCCCACTCTGTCGCCTGCTCCGCAGGCTCGGTGTCTGGCTGTTTGAACTTCGCGCTCCGCTTCGCTGTGCACGGGGCTTTATTCTGTCCGCCCGCTTTCGCGGGCTCCGTGAGTGGTCTTTCTTCAGTGTCATTTTTGCCGGAGGTCTAATGGACGAAAGCGACCTGCATTTACCATTCACCATTTACTATTCACCGCCTTGTTCACTTCCGCAATATCTCAGAACGCTCGGAGAGTTCCACGTCGCAGCTTGCGGACGCGAGCGCGTAAGGCACGCCCGTCGGGTCCAGCGGCTCGCCGTTCCGATCGAGCGGCAGGCGCAGGAGCCTGAGTTGTGCCGCCATCTCGCGCCACACGGCGGGGCAGCGGCGGCCGTTCCGCGCTTGTCGGTCGCGCAGCGCGCGGCGAAGCGCGTCGCGCTCGTCGAGCGACTGCAACTGGACCAACCGCCGCACGGCCAGCGCGCGCATCTGTTCGTCGTCCGACTCGTAGAGCCGGCGGTAAATTTCGCGCGCCGTCTCGCGGCTCCCGCCTTGCGCCGACATCATGCCGGCCATCAGGTTCATCCAGCCGGGCGCGCCGGGCACCTGCATCCCCGCGCGGTACGCTTCGGTCGCCTCACTGTAGCGGCCCTGCTGCCAGTAGATGTAGCCGAGGTAAGAGTGCAGCCGCCACGCCCGCGGGTTGGCGTCGATGCCTTTGCGTGTCAACTTGATCGCGGCCTCGACGTCGAACGCGGGCAGCACGATCGCGCCGTACTGGTAGGGCTCGATGAACCGCGGATCGAGCGTGGTGGAAGTGTCGAGCAACGGCGCGAGCAGCTTCAATTTGAGCGGGCTGAGATCGTCGATCTGGTAGCGTCCCTCATAGGCGTCGGCCTTGCGCCCGACGTACTGAAGCGCGCGCAGCCAGTACCAATCGGCGACCAGCCCGTTGAAGCCGAGGCTTAAGCGGCGCACCGTGCGCGCGTTGACATACAACTCTTCGGCTTGTTGGCGCACGTCAGCCGCTGGCCGGCGCGCATCCATCCAGCGCACGAGCGCGGCGGCCGAGCCGAGACCGAGCACGATCAGGCACAGCAGGGCGGCGTCGCGCGCGGAGAAACGTTGAAGTTGACGTTTGCTTAACACGTCAGCAGCAGTGCCCACCTATTTGAAGTTCCGGCGATTGAAGACGAGGGTCGCGGCGGCCAGAAGGACCGAGACGTAAACGACGGCGTAGAGCAGCGCGGCGAGAAAGTCTGTGGGCGCGGGCGTCAGCCCGTGGCCGGCGTCGGTGATGCGCGCGTAGTGCGAGAGGTTCGGCAGCAGGTAGTAAAGCGCGCCGAAGAGGATGCGGGCCGCGCCGGCCGTGGAGAGCGCCTTCATGTCGGCGCTGAAGTGGCCGATGACGAAGACCGCGAAGGTTAAGAGGGCCGAGAGCGCAGGCGAAGAGAAAGAGGAAAAGAGCAACGCCACCGCGACGAGGATCGTCAGTTCGACGTAGATCAACCCAATCGCCGGCCAGATTTTCAACACCAGCGGATCATAACCGCCGCGCACGTAAAGCAGCGCCAGCGAGACGCCCGCGCCCATCACCAAGACGTTGACCGCGAGCGTCAGGCAGAGGCCGAGGTACTTGCCGACGAGGAACTCGCCCCGGCCCACGGGCTTGGCGAGGATGGCGTAGAGCGTGCGCCGCTCGATCTCTTTATAGACCAGCCCGACGCCGACGAAGATCGCGATGAAGACGCCGAACATGAGCATCGCCGAGAGGCCCATGTCGGCGATGATCTTGGCCTCCTGCCCGCCGGAGAGATCGCTCAGAAAGATCGCCGCGCCCGTCAACAGCAGCACAAAC
>JBOGOY010001037.1:0-1873 GCA_050748185.1 Pyrinomonadaceae bacterium | reverse complement strand
TTCTTGTGCCGTTCTGACATCCGAATCAGACCAGATGTAATATCCATTTAAGGCTTTTTGAGGACGCGGAATCTTCTCCGACTCTAACCAGTTTTGGAGCGTGCGCTTGGTTACGTTGATTAACTGAGCCACTTCACCGGTCTTCCATCTCTGCATGTGTACTTTCAAAAACCTTTCGTCGGTTCCAAGTTTGCGCCAATAAAACAGATCAAAGGCTGTAAGTCAACAACTATTTTTATGAGTTGCACGCGGAAAATTAATAAAACGGTTCGCTGCGGCTTCAAAATGGTTGAATGAGGACGGGGAAGAGCTGGTCTTTCCGTAGCAGATGGCTTCGAATCCTGGGTGTTTCTGACGTTCTTAGGTCGTTAGTTTCTCGCCTTGGCGGATGCGCGCCTGCCTGCGCGTTTCAATGCGATGAAGGACGTTCGAGACGTGATCCATCGCCTGTAGGAATTCGTCCATCGTCTCCTCGTCGAGGTCTTCAGGCTCGACCTCGCGCATCGCGAAGAAGATGCGCTTCATCTCCTCCCAGAACATGTGGCGTGTGTCCGAGGGGTCGATCTCCAGCAGCTCGTCGGCCTTGGCCACGACGGCGGCCATGCTTTCGGCTGTAATGACCTCCTTCGGGACTTCGCCGAGCAACTCCCTAATGCGCCCGCGCAGACGGGTCTGCGACCCCTGCACGGCCACATGCTGGCGGAGCACCTCCACCCGCCGGGCGCGCGCAGCCTGCGGTGAGCAGCCCATCCGCTCACTCATGAGCCGTGCGAGCTGCGCCGCCTCCTGGATATTGACGTCGCCCGAAGAGAGGGCGTCGGTCACGTCAGAAGGGAACTGAAGCAGCGGAAGGTACTGCCCGATGAAGCTGCTCACGGAGACGCGCCCCGATGTTTCACGCTCTAGGAGGGCGCGCAGCGTGCTGGCCGCTTCGGTAAGTTTTTCTCGCGGCCAGCGCGAGGGTCGTCCCTGCAAAGTATCCGTGGCTGGGTGCCGTTCGACGTGCCGGACCGAATAGAGGAATCGCACTAACTGCTTCTCGGAAGTGGGAATTAGATCTGGGAGCCGCGAGCGCAACTGATCGCAGACCGAGCGGACTGCCTCCGGGGAGGCGAGCGGGTCAAGCTTTCGTTGTCGGCGACGGGTAGCGCGCATGGCGGAAACTGTACCTCGATATCAGGGGATGTTTCACAGCGATGCTATTCTACAGGATTATTGCCAGTCTGAAGGGTAAAAATAGCATCAGAGCGACAAACGCTTACAGGAATACCCCATTTCTGTAAGCATATGGAGGAAGTGTGATATAGTCCGTCTTTAACCGGCAAAACTTTTTAGAGAGGATGAGAAAGGCTATGGCATCAGCAGACGTAGAGCGGATCATAAATGAAGTGCGGCGTCTCCCTCCCGACGAGCGCCGAAGGCTGCGCGCGACACTCGACCGCGAGGAACAAGCCAAAATTCGGCCGAGCGACCGCTCGGTTGACCTTTCCCGCGAGCTGCGTTGGATCGAGGAGCACCGCGCGGAGTATGCCGGGCTGTGGGTCGCCGTGCGCGGTAACAGGCTACTCAGTAGCGGCACCGATGGGAAAGAGGTTTATCAAGCGGCACGCGCGGCGGGCGACGAACGCCCGTTCGTCACGAGAGTTGAATCGCCGGGTGATCTGCCTTTCGCCGGCTGGTAACCATCGTGCCCCATACATTTACCTTTGAGTCAAAGCACTCCTATGACGCCACGAAGATCGGCATCACCGTCCCCGTCGAACTGAGCAACGGCGAAGGCGTAGTGCAGATTGACGCGAAGCTCGATACCGGCGCGAGCTTCTCTATCTTCGAGAGAACTTACGGCGAGGTGCTGGGGTTGACGGTCGAGAGC
>JBOGOY010001036.1:0-1874 GCA_050748185.1 Pyrinomonadaceae bacterium | reverse complement strand
CAGCGACGCGGCTCCTCTGGCGTCCACCGGCCGTGAGTAGTAATAACCCTGAGCGTAGTCACTGCCCAATCTCTTCAACAGTTCGACCTGTTCCGAGGTCTCGACCCCCTCGGCGACCACATCCATCCCGAGGCTGCGCGCCAACAGCACAATGGTCCGCACGATCTCACCATTCTCGCCGCCATCACTCATCAACTGAATGAACGAGCGGTCGATCTTCAGTGTGTTAACGGGAAGCCGGTGCAAGTAACTGAGGGAGGAGTAGCCGGTGCCGAAATCGTCGATCGACAGTTCTACGCCGAGGGCACGTAATTCGTCGAGGGTAGCAATTGCCGCCGCGCTGTTTTCCATCAACACGGTTTCCGTGATCTCCAGCTTCAGGTTACGCGGCGAGATGCCCGCCTCTTCGAGCGTGACGCGGACTTGATCGGCCAGATCGTGTTGCAGGAATTGTTTGCCCGAGAGGTTGACGCTGACCGTCCAATTTTGTGTCTCAGGGTGTGCGCGCAACCAGTCGCGCATCTGTCGGCAGGCGGTCCGCAGCACCCACCCCCCGAGCGGAATAATGAGTCCCGTTTCTTCAGCCAGCGGGATGAATTCGGTGGGCGAGATCATCCCGCGCTGCGGATGGGGCCAACGCGCCAGCGCCTCGAACCCGCGCAGCTCCCCCGTCGCGAGCGAGACGATCGGTTGGTAGTGCAGCAGGAACTCCTCTCGCTCGACGGCCCGGCGCATGTCACTCTCCAGTCTCAACTGCTGCAGGGCGTGCGCGTGCATCGCCTTGTCGAAGATCTCGTGACGGCCCTTGCCGAGCGCCTTCGCGCGGTACATCGCGGTATCCGCGTCCCGCAGCACCTCTTCGGGACGTTCGTAGCCGGAGCCGCCGACGCAGACCCCGATGCTCGCCGAGGTGAAGATTTCGTGCCCGTCAAGAGCGAACGGCTGGGCGAGCGCCCCCTGTATGCGCTCCGCGATTCTAACCGCATCGGCGAGGTCGGCGAGATCCTCCAGCATGATGGTGAATTCATCGCCGCCGAGCCGCGCCACCGTATCGCCCGGGCGAACCGCTTCTTTCAGTCGCTGTGCCGCGAGGACGAGCAGATTGTCGCCGGTCATGTGGCCGAGGCTGTCGTTAACCAGCTTGAAGCGATCGAGGTCGAGGAAGAGGACGGCGAACAAATGCCCCTCGTGCCGACGCCCCCGCTCGATCGCCAGTTGCAAGTGATCGACGAAGAGGGCGCGGTTCGGCAGCCCCGTCAGCGCATCGTGGAAGGCATCGTGCAACAGCCGCTCTTCGGCGTGCTTGCGGTCAGTGATGTCGCGGTTAATCGAGAGGATCGCCCGCTGGCCCTCATACTCGATGACGGACGAGTTGACCAGAAAATGGACGGCCGTCCCGTCGGCGCGAAACTGGGTTGACTCGAACTCGTGCCGCGTCCCACGCCCGAGCAACTCTTTGAGCAGGCGCTCACCCCGCGCCGGGTCGTTCGACAAATCCCGCAAGCAGTACCCGATGAAGTCTTCGCGCTCAATGCCGTAGACCTCGCAGCCCTTGTCGTTGACGTCGAGCACCGTCTCATTTTCCGGATCGAGGATCAGGATCGCGTCGTTGGCGTGGCGGAAGAGGTTGCGGTATTCCTCGGATTTTCGCAGCGCCTCCGCGGCCCGCTTGCGCTCGGTCACGTCGCGCATCACGGCGGTAAAATAATGCCGTCCTTCCCGCTTGAACTCGCCGAAAGAAATCTCGGCGGGAATCTCATGGCCGTTTTTGTGGCTGACCGGCACTTCGATGCCGCCCCACGAGATGCGCCGCACGCCCGACTCGACGTAGCGCTTCATGCCCGCGGCGTGGGCCTTGCGAAATCTCTCCGGGA
>JBOGOY010001035.1:0-1877 GCA_050748185.1 Pyrinomonadaceae bacterium | reverse complement strand
AGGCTACGCCTCGACCGTCGGCTCCGAGGCGCAACTTCTCCGCCTGAGGGAAATGCGACTTGACGGAAAGGCGGAGCCTTTCCGCACTTCAGGCGGCACAGCCGCGGATGGATTGGATAACAGCCGCCGAGGCCATCGTCCCCGCTTTCCGCGCACTCAGCGTCTCAGCCTCTGCGTGCTGACGATCTGTCTTACCTTGCTGCTGCTGCCGTCATCGCTCTCGGCCCAGACCACTCAAGGGACCACGGCAAGCCCTTCGTCCCAAACTAAGAATTCCGCCGCCGGCCGTATCGAGTACGGCGAGTTCGCGTCTGAGAGCCTCGGGCGCAAAGTGCGTTACGGCATCTCGCTGCCGCCCTCGTATGACAAAGACCCGTCGCGCCGCTTTCCGGTCGTCGTCTTCCTGCACGGTCTCAACAACGACGAGCGCGATTGGGAGACGCACTGCATGGAGGGCAAGGTGGAAGCCCTGCGCGCCGCGGGCAAGATCGGCGAGTTCATCGTCGCCGCGCCCTACGGAGCGAACAGCTTTTACCTGAACGGCAAAGACGGCACGCGCTACGAGGATGCGATTGTCCGCGACTTCCTGCCTTTCGTCGATCACACCTATCGCACGATCTCAAAGCCCGAGACACGGCTCATCGAGGGCATCTCGATGGGCGGCTACGGCGCGCTGCTCATCGCCTTCAAGCACCCGGAACTATTCGCCGGCGTCGCCGCCCACAGCGCCGCGCTGTTCGACGAACTGCCGCAGGCGTCGGCGACCGATCGCGCCGCCGGGTATCGTTATGCGCTCGCCATCAAACTCTTCGGCGAGCCGCCCGACGCGGAATACTTCCGCGCCAACAACCCGCTCTACCTCGCGCGCCAGAACGCCGCACGCCTGAAGCGCCTCAAAATTTACTTCGACGTGGGCGATGCCGATCGCTACGGCTTTGCCGCGGGCAACGCGCGGCTCGCACGGGAACTGACCGCGGCCGGCGTCGCGCACACCTACACGCTCGCGCCCGGCGGCCACGGCTGGGCCTTCCTCGTGGATCGCGGCGAGCCGGCCCTGACGTTCGTCTGGCAGACGCTGCGCCCGCGCCCGTGACGTTCCGTCCACCGACCTGTCTTGAAGAGAGCCAACGTTCAACACCACTTGCGGATTGGAGCCATCGAAAGTTGAAAACTCTGACAGTTCTGTTAGCGCTGACGTGTCTGTTGAGTGCGCTTCCGGCCGTGGGCCAAACCGCCCCGGCCGGGCAGGAGCGCGTCGATTCCGAGGTCTATTGGAAGATCCGCCGCGAAGCGACGGACAACTCGCAAATCTTGCGGACGACGCACTTCCTGACGGACGTGTACGGGCCGCGTCTGACCGGCTCGCCCAACCACAAGTCGGCCGCCGAGTGGGTCGTCAGGCAGGCGGGCTCGTGGGGGCTGGAGAACGCGAAACTGGAGCCGTGGGATTTCGGCCGGCCCGGCTGGCTCAACGAGCGCCTCTCCGCGCACATCGTCTCGCCCGTCAGGGACCAACTGACTTGCGAGGCGCTGGCGTGGACGCCGGGGACCAACGGCGCTGTAACCGGCAAAGCCTTTCACCTGATCCTGCCCGAGCGGCCAACGCGGGACCAACTCAACACTTACTTCGACGGCATTAAAAATCAGGTTAGGGGCGCGATAGTTTTAGTCGGTCGGCACCAGAGTTTGCCCGTCACCTTCAACCCGCCTTTCAAGCGGCGCGACGAGCAGGAAGCCCGCAGCCAGTACGACCCGAACAACCCCGCGGCGGCCGTGCCCCCGTTTGCGGCGACCCCCGCCCCGACGCGGACGCCCGCCGCCGGCCCGCAAGTCTCACCGCCGCCCCAACCGCCGCCGACGCCGGCGCAAGTGGGCGA
>JBOGOY010001034.1:0-1880 GCA_050748185.1 Pyrinomonadaceae bacterium | reverse complement strand
CATCTCGCCTGCTGGCCCACACTGTTCGAGGCGCTCGTCATCTCGATTCTCTCGCAACAGATCTCGACGGCGGTGGCGATGACTTTCAAGCGTCGCTTCGTCGAGCGCTTCGGCGAATGGCTCAGTCAGGGCGGGCAAGACTACTTTGCCTTTCCGCGCCCGGAAAAGATCGCCCGCGCCGCTGTCGAAGACCTGCGCGCGCTCGGCCTCTCGGGCGCGAAGGCGACGAGCATCCTCGATCTGGCGCGGGCGGTTGACGAGAGCCAACTCGACGACGAGGCGTTAAAAAAACAGGACAACGAAACCGTTATCGTGCGGCTCTCACAGTTGCGCGGCGTCGGGCGGTGGACGGCGGAGTGGGCGCTGATGCTCTACTTCGGGCGCGAGGACGTGTTCCCCGCCGGCGACCTGTTCCTGCGCGGCGCACTCGTCAAGTATTACAACAAGGGCGAACCGCTGAGCGAAAAAGAGATCCGCGCGCTGGCCGCGCGCCGCTGGGACCAATGGTCCTCTTACGCTGCGCTCTACCTGATCGCCGGCCTGCGCGCCGGCAGCGTCAAGCTTAAGGAGTAAGCAGTGAGCAGAGCTAAGAGTGAGCAGGTGAGCCCTTTGACTGATTACCGCTCACTGCTTACTACTGCTCACTGTCCAGCACCGTGTTATCATCGAAACGCCAACGCCGCGTGCTCACGCCGCGCTGCTACTGTTGATTTTGTCGCCACGTCATGAAACCTGACATCCGCTCCAGAATGTCTTCGCCCGCCGCTTCTCCGTCGCAGGGCGTCGATCGCATGGCGCAGACGGGCAGCCACCAACGCCCCCCGACAGGCGGCATAAACCTCTCGAAAGAGTCCCCGCCCCCAGCCGCCGAACGCGCCGCGGAGACCGTGACGCTCGCGGGCCGGAAACTCTCGCCGTCGGAATTCAACACGGCGATGATCCACTTCTACCGCGGCGAGGTGCAGCGCTCGAACACTTGGCGCAACCGCCTCGACACGACGACTAACTGGGCGGTGCTGACCGCCGGCGCGACGCTCTCGTTCGCCTTCAGCGCCCCCGGCAACCCGCACTTCGTCATTCCGATCAACTCGCTGCTGGTCGTCTTCTTCCTCTTCATGGAGGCCCGGCGCTACCGCTACTACGAAATCTGGGCGAGCCGCGTGCGCGTGATCGAGACCGGCTATTTCGCGCAACTGCTGAAGCCCGAGCCGCCGCTCGAACAGGAGTGGGCGACGCACCTCTCGGAAGACCTCAAGACGCCCCATTTCACGATCAGCGAATTTGAAGCCTTGGGGCGCCGCCTGCGCCGCAACTATCTCTGGATCTTCGCGCTGCTCGCCGCGAGTTGGAACCTCAAGGTTTATCTGCACCCGCAGCCCGCGCACAGTTTCGACGAGTTCCTTTCGCGCGCCGCGATCGGCAGCCTCCCCGGCGGCGCGCTGTTCATCGCCGGCGTCTTCTTCAACGCGACCGTCGCGGCCTTCGCCTTCGGCACCGTGCGGCTGCGCGAGGCGACGGGCGAGGTACTGCCGCAGCATGAGTTCTCCTTCCACCCGCTCCGCGGCGTCACCAACCTGACGCGCGCCGCCCGCCAACGCCGCACCGCCGAGCGTCGCACCAAGCGCGCCCGCGAGCGCGTCCGCAGCACCGCCGCAACTGCCCGCGTCGGCGTCAACACCGGCGAGTGGAAGCGCCCCGACTTCGACGACGTACACCGCACCACTACGCCCGACCGCAAGCGCGAAGAAACCATCATCAAATAGAGGTTGGGGGCCGGAGGTCAGGGATCGGTAAAAACCGTCCTTTTATTGATCCCCGGGCACTTTGAGGATCAACATGATGGTGTCGAGAGTGAGTACCAAAACCGTGCCTTTACTGGG
>JBOGOY010001033.1:0-1882 GCA_050748185.1 Pyrinomonadaceae bacterium | reverse complement strand
CGCTTGAGTGACACGCTCAAATCGATCACGGTCGAAGCGAACGGCGAGCGGCGGGATTTAGAGGCCGAAGAAATTCTCACCGCGACCGGGCGACAGCCGAACATCGGCGGATTAAACCTCGAAGCTGCCGGAGTGGTTTACGACGCCGAGCGCATCCACACGGATGCGTATCTCCGCACCACACAGCCGCACATCTACGCGGCGGGCGACGTGACCGGCCATTTCCCCTTCACACACATGGCGGCTTACGAGGCTGCGGTCGTCGTCCGCAACGCGCTCTTTTTCTGGCCGCTCACGCAAAAGGCCGACTTCCGCGTGGTCCCTTGGACGACTTTTACCGATCCGGAAGTGGCGCGCGTCGGGCTGACCGAAAGGGAAGCGCGCGAGCAGCATGGTGAACGCAACGTGACCGTTTATCGCGCCGAGTTTGCCGATAACGATCGCGCCCAAACCGAAGCGGCGACCGACGGTTTCGCCAAACTCGTCACCGCCGGGCGCAAAGGCGAAATCGTCGGGGCGCACATTGTCGGGGCGCACGCGGGCGAACTTATCCATGAGATCGTGCTGGCGATGAAGCACCGTCTGCCCGCCTCTGCCCTCGGCGGTATGATCCACGTTTACCCGACTCTGACGCAGGTCAATCAAAAGGCCGGGCTCGATGCGGTGTTGGCGAAAATCGCGCCTTATCGGAAATCGCTGTCACGTTATTTCGCTTGGCGGCGCAGGTGAAGTGAGACAAGGCAAAACTCTTCACTCTCGCAAAAAAGATTAGCCACGGAGCGGAGAAAATGATGAGTGCGAAATGATGAATGAGCCGAAGTAGACAGTAGCCAGTAGTCAGTAGCCAGTAGGGATTGACTCTGCCGGAAGTTGGTCACGGCGACTGATCCGCCTTTCCCGGAGTAAGCTTTTTCTACTGACTACTGACTACTGACTACTGCTTTGATCATTCATCATTCATCATTCCGCACTCATCATTTGTCTTCCGTCCTTCTCACGTCACCGCGCCGCCACAGCTTGAGCCCGCACCGGCGGTGCAGCCGAAGCAGTGCGCGCCGGTGACGATGTTACGGCGGGCGAACAGTTCAAGGGCGAAGTCTGCGATTGACTGCGGGAGCGTCGCGTCCACGCTGAGTTCGAGCATTTGGTTGAAGTCACAGTCGGAGAGCCGGCCCCGCCAATCCACACTGACGAGCGTGCGACACATCAGTCCCTCGACAGTTGAAGGGTTGAACGACTCGACGAGCTTACTCATGTAGCGTTCCTCGTTGCCGCTGCGCCGCAGGTAGTCGAGAAAACGTCGGATCGGCATGTTGGTGATGGTGTAGAGGCGATTGAAAGAGACGCCATGGCGCGCGGCGAGTTCGCGCCGAAAATCCGCTTCAATCGAGCTTTGCGCCGGCGGCAGGTACGCGCCGACCGGGTTATACACGAGGTTCAGCGTGAGCTTGGTCCCCTCGACTCCGTAGCCCACGGCATTCAGACGGCGCAGAGCCTCGACCGACTTCTCAAAGACGCCTCGACCGCGCTGCGCGTCTGTTTGCTGTTCAAGGAAATAAGGGAGGGAAGAGACGACCTCGACTGCGTGGGCGCGAAAAAATTCCGGCAGGTCTGCTTGTCCCGGCTCGAACATCACGGTCAGGTTGTGGCGCACCAAGACGTGCGTGCCCGCTGCCCGCGCCTCCGCGACGAGGTGGCGGAACGAAGGATTCAACTCCGGCGCGCCGCCCGTGAGGTCAAGCACGGCGATGCGAAAGCGGCGCACAGCCGCGAGCACCTGATCGGCCGTCTCGCGCGTCATGATCTCCGTGCGCGCAGGACTCGCGTCCACGTGGCAATGCTTGCACGCTTGATTGCAGAGCTTGCCGACGTTGACCTGTAA
>JBOGOY010001032.1:0-1886 GCA_050748185.1 Pyrinomonadaceae bacterium | reverse complement strand
GCTGGATGATCCGCGTTACGGTTTCTTCTATGACGTGATCGCGCCGCGCCAGTTGACGGATGAGGACCTGCCCGTCATCGAAAAGCGCATGCGCGACATCGCCAAGCGCAATCTCGCGTATCGTCGCGAAGAGATTTCCAAAACGGACGCTTTGCGTATGTTCGGGGAGCGCGGCGAGCCTTTGAAGTGCCAGTTGGTTGCGGACAAGGGCGGCGATGAGGTGAGCGTCTATTACATTGACGGCTCGCCGTTCATAGATTTCTGCCTCGGCCCGCATGTGCCGAACACGAATAAGCTGAAAGCCTACAAGCTGCTCTCACTCTCCGGCGCATACTGGATGGGCGACGCCGCCAACCAGCAGATGCAACGCATCTACGGCACGGCCTTCAACACGCAGGAAGAGCTTGAAGCGTGGCAGCGGCAGCGCGAGGAGGCCGAGCGCCGCGATCACCGGCGGCTCGGGCGTGAACTCGACCTGTTCTCGATCCAGGAGGCTTACGGGCAGGGCCTCATCTTCTGGCACCCGAAGGGCGCGATCATCCGCAAGGCGATGGAGGACTACCTCTTCGACGAGCTGCGCCGGCGCGACTATTCGCTCGTCTACACGCCGCACATCGCGCGCCGCGAACTCTGGCAGGTGTCGGGCCACGAGCAGAGCTACGGCGACTCGATGTTCGCGCCGACGAAGCTCGAAGAGACCGAGTTCCGCCTGAAGCCGATGAACTGCCCGTTCCACATCGGCATCTACAAGTCGCAGCAGCGCAGCTACCGCGACCTGCCGCAGCGCTACGCCGAGATGGGCACGGTCTACCGCGCCGAGCTGTCGGGCACGCTCCACGGCCTGATGCGCGTGCGCGGCTTCTGCGTGGACGACGCGCACCTCTTTTGCACGCCCGAACAAGTGCGTCAGGAGATCGGCGGGTGCGTGGACTTCGCCGTCGCCGTGCTGAAAACTTTCGGCTTCGAGCGTGTGAAGTTCGAGCTGTCGGTCAAGGGCAGCGACACGGGCAAGCAGTGGCTCGGCGACGAGGAGAGCTGGCGCAATGCCGAGAGCGCGCTCGCCGAAGCTCTCGACGCGCGCGGCGTCCGGTACGAGCGTATCGAGGGCGAGGCCGCGTTCTACGGCCCGAAGATAGATTTTAAGATCGAGGACGCCATCGGCCGCCTGTGGCAGCTCGGAACCGTCCAGTGGGATTTTAACTTGCCCGAACGGTTCGAGCTTGAGTACATCGGCGAGGACAACCGGGCGCACCGGCCCGTGATGGTTCACCGCGCCCTCTTCGGCTCGGTCGAGCGTTTCTTCGGCGTCCTCATCGAGCACTACGCCGGCGCGTTCCCGCTGTGGCTCGCGCCCGTTCAGGTTGCCGTGCTGCCGATCACGGATCGGGTCAACGAGTACGCCGAAGGGGTCGGGCGGCAGTTGCGCGAGGCGGGCCTGCGCGTCGAGGTCAACACCCGGAGCGAGAAGATCGGGGCGAAGATTCGCGACGCGCAGATGCAGAAAGTCCCGTTCATGCTCGTCTGCGGCGACCGCGAGGCCGAGTCCAATCAGGTCGCCGTGCGCGAGCGCGCGAAGGGCGACATCGGCGTGATGTCAATCGAAGATTTCGGAAGGATGGCGCGGCGACTCGTGGACTCGCGCGCTTTGACGAATGAATAGGTTTCAGGTCTCAGGTTTGAAGTTTAAGGTTGCCGGCCGAATGGCAACGAACCTTAAATCTCAAACTTGAAACCTCAAACCCCTGACTTGGAGGTGTTTCTATTCCCGGATTTCGCGGGCGCGGACAGCGCCCAGACAATCGCCGCCAGCCGTCCGCGCGCATCAACGACCGCATCCGCGTGCCCGAGGTGCGCGTCATCGGCGACGACGGCGAGCAGCTCGGCAT
>JBOGOY010001031.1:0-1887 GCA_050748185.1 Pyrinomonadaceae bacterium | reverse complement strand
GTTTGAAGTCGAACACATTACGCCGCAATCACGCGGCGGCGAGACGACGGAAAACAATCTGGCCTTATCCTGTCGCTCCTGCAACCTTTACAAAGCCGATTCCGTGACGGCTTTTGACGACACTACACAAACCACTGTCCGGTGGTTCCATCCGCGCCGCGACGTTTGGAGCGAGCATTTTTGCGCTCGACCGCGAGGCAGGAGAGGTCCGCGGCTTAACCGATACCGGACGCGCCACCATCTCCCGGTTGCGGATGAACAGCGCGGCTCAGGTCGCGGCTCGCAGCCAGTGGCTTCGACTCGGCTTCACATTTTAAATCTGGTCTGCCAATGGTCTGCCAATTAGATCGGGTTCCTCCGTGAATACCGCACGCGGCTGATCGCCGACGTGGTTACGGGGAAACTGGATGTCCACGAAGCCGCCGCCAGCCTACCCAAACAGGCCGCCGAACCCGAAGCGATTTCTTCCGAGGACGACACGGACGACGACGCGATGGAGCTTGCCGAGTCGGAGAATAATGATGAGTAGCCGCCCCGCTATTCCGCGCGCCACGGCGCTCGACCTCCTCTTTGAAGCGCGCTACCGCTGCGCCTGCGATTGCGAGCCGGTTTCGCTTGAAAAGGCTCACATCATCCCGTGGTGCGAAACGCAAGACCACAGCTTCGAGAATCTGGTGGTGCTCTGCGCCTACTGCTACACCCGCTCCCACGCGGAGAAGCGGCCGGAATCACAGCTCCGCCGTTTCAAGCAGCAGCCCTGCGCGCTTGAGCGCGACCGCCTGCGCCCCATGTCGCCCGAACAAAAAGCTTTGGTTGCTATGATCATCGCTCACCACCCGGATACGTTGACGGAGACACAGCGTCTGCGCTTCGTTTCGATGGTCGCCGCCTACGCCGGAGTTAACTTCTCCGAAGTTTCCGTGATCTCAGTGGCGGCAACCAACAGTTCCCTCGTCCGCTTGGAAATGCCGCGCCCCGCCGCCGAGCGTCTGATCAAAACCTTTCAGGCGGAAGACCCGCGCCTCGTCTCCTTCCTCGACGATTTCGCTTTTGCGCGCGAAGAAGTCTCCGCCCACGAATCAATACGTCAGACCGAACGTCTCGGCAACGATGCAACGGCAGCTTCGCTGTACGCTCCGTTAGCGTTCGGCCCCGAAGGCGGCATCAAGTTAATCGAGACGGCCCGCCCGACGCCGGCTGACAAGCCGCCCGTCACCAACACCAAAGAAGAGGGACTCGAATCCCTGATCTTCGATTCGATGACGAGCTTCGGCTGGCTCGCCGGGAAGCAGACAGACTACGAACGGGAATAAGCCGTCGATTTGACCCAACTGGCCGTCTTCCTCGAAGCCACGCAGGAGGCCACGGCCGCCGCGCTCCAACTCGCCACCGACGGCCCGGCGCGCCGCAAGTTCCTCGCCCGCCTGCAAGGCGAGATCACGCGGCGCGGCATTATTGACGTGCGGCGGAAAGGCGTCGCTCACGAGAAGTTTCACATCGACCTCTTCTACGGCACGCCTTCGCCCGAAAACCAAAAGGCCGTCGCGCGCCACGCCGCCAACCGCTTCAGCATCACACGCCAACTGCACTACAGCCGCGAAGAGACGCGGCGCGCCCTCGACCTCGCCCTCTTCGTCAACGGCCTACCCGTCGCCACCTGCGAGTTGAAGAACAGCCTGACGAAGCAGACGGTCGAAGACGCTGTGGAGCAATACCAGCGCGACCGCGACCCGCGCGAGACGCTTTTCCTGCCGGGGCGCTGCGTCGTCCATTTCGCGCTCGATGACCAACAGGTGGAGATGTGCACGGAGTTGAAGGGCAAGAAGGGCATGGCGAACGAGTCTTGGTTTCTTCCCTCCAATCAGGGTTGGAACGACGGCGCGGGCA
>JBOGOY010001030.1:0-1891 GCA_050748185.1 Pyrinomonadaceae bacterium | reverse complement strand
GCCGTAGGGCTCGCTCACGCCGGCCGACGTGTGGTGGTGCGAGGCGTACCACGCCACATCGGCGCGTTTGATGAAGCCGGGCGTGATGCCGGTCATCCGCGCGTAAGGGTCTATGCGAAACCGCGGCTCCTTGATCTTCGCCACCACTTCGGGCGAAGCGCCGGGCGGAACCTGCCGCTCTCCTTGTTCCCACTGCCTGTTGTCCCACTGCCCGATGAATCCGCCCCAGTGCTGCACCAACAACTCGACAGGGCTATTGCCTCCTGCGCGGAAGGTGGTGCGCTGGTCGCCTTCCGCCGAAGCCGCCAGCAGATAGAGCCGCGCGAAATTACCCGCGGGCAGGTTGATCGTCTGCCCGCGCGGGACCAACGTGTTCGGTTTACCCTGTGTCGCGGGGGCGAGGCGGAAGCGGACTCCCGCGTAGGAGATTTCGGCGGGCAACATCTCCGCCGGGAGGCTGCGTCCCTCGCGGTCGAAACCGCCCGCCGACTTCGCGGCGTGAGGGCTGGCCGTCGCTAAATCGTAAGGCAACTCTACGGGACGCGACTCGGGCGCAGCCAGACGCATGCGCGGGGGCGCGAGTTTCAGGGCGAAAGTGCGAAGCTGATAAGGGCTGAAACTGGTGACAATCTCGCCCCGCGAAACGTTGGTCGCGCCGACGGGCTGCTCCTGCCCGTTGACCTCGCGTGCGGATGCGACGGGCGCGGCAAACTTGAGGCGGACGTTCTCTGCCGGCTGGCCGTCGAGTTCCACGAGGCGGACGACCAGTTCGTCTCTCTCCTCGGCGCGCTTGAAGGCCAGCACGCGCACGCGGCTGTGGCTCGTCTCAAGCAGCGAGAGGCTTTTGCCGAGCGCACCCGCGTGCTTCGGACTCTCAAAGGCGATGAGCGGCTGGTTGAGTCGTTGCGCCTGCCAGTCGGTCTGCTCGCGCCGCCAGTCGCCGGCATGACCCGCGAGGCCATAGACGAACTCGTGGCGGCCCCAGTCCTGCGTGGTCTGATCGTGATACTCCCAGCCGTTGCCCGCGCCGAGGCCGGGCGTGTAGAGCAGTGTCAGGCGAAGCGTCCGGTCATCCGGCTTGTCGGAACCGTACTTGCAATCGGAGAGGACGGTCACGCCGTAGTCGCCACTCTCGTCCGTGAGATCGAACCACTGGTGCGACGGCACTTCAAACTGACGCTCATCGTTATTGCCGCGCTCGATTGTTCCTATGTCCCAGTTGTAGGTCGCCCGCGGGTTCGCGGCGGTCAGCGGGAAGGTGGCCTTGAGCGCGGCCTCGCGGCTCTGCCAATCGATGCGGTTGGCGAACTCGATGCGGTTGCCCGCGTCGCCCGCCGACAGCCGGAGCGTCTGCACAAACTTCGAGCCTTCCGCGTCGCGTTCAACTTCGAGCGCGACGCGGGCGGGACCGTTCTCCACGACGCGGACTTTGAACGGCCCGCCGACGTAGCGGCGCGGCGGCTTCTGCTGGTCGGCCCAGTCCATATTCCACGCCGGCCAGTCACGCGGTCGCTCGGTCTGGAACGCCAGACGCGCCGGGGCGGAGAGCAACTCGCGTTTGAGCGTTTTGTCGTAGATGCTCGACACGTCGCCGCTCGCGTCCAACTTCAGTCGGTAGCGCGCGTTTTCTAACGACGAGGCGGTGACTTTAAGCGTCCGGGCCGGAGCGATGCCAGCGCCGGCGGCGGCGCGCACGTCATAAACGGCGTAACCGACGGAAGGCGCACGGGCGAGAAATCAAATCTGCACGGCCCCGTCCCGCTCCCCCGACACCTGCGCGGGAACTTCCCGCCCATCAGGCCCGAAGACGCGGATGGCCTTCGGGACACCACCCGCGAATGAGACCGACGCCTCGACCACATCTTCACGCGCGATGTTCAGCGGGTTATAG
>JBOGOY010001029.1:0-1895 GCA_050748185.1 Pyrinomonadaceae bacterium | reverse complement strand
ACCGTGGACAAGGCTCGGCGTGAGGTGTGTACAGACGGAGACAGAGAGAAGGCGGCGGCACCGTCTAACCGACGATGTTCAACTCGCCAATCAGCCTGTGGAGGTAAGAGCGGCTGATGCCGAGGCGTTTTGCCGCGGCGGCCTTGTTGCCGTTCTCGCTGTGCAGGGCTTGACGGATGAGGCGACGTTTGAGCGCGATGACCGCGCCCTCAAAGGTTGATTCGTCATAGCCACCGTCGGTCACCGCCGCGACGGCCGCCGCGGGCAGCGTGCGGAGCATCTTCTCGGGCAGGAATTCGAGACCGAGGCGCGCCCCGCTCGTCAGGACGACCAGCCGCTCGACAACGTTCTCCAACTCGCGCACGTTGCCGGGCCAGTCATACTCCTGCAGGGCTTCGACGAGCGCCGGCTCAAGTTCGGCCGGCGCACGCCCGTGCTTGGCGGCGGCCTTGGCGACGAAGTGTGCGGCGAGGACCGGGATGTCTTCGCGCCGCTCGCGCAGGGGCGGCAGCGTCAGCGGCACGACGTTCAGGCGATAGAAGAGGTCTTCGCGGAAGCGACCCGCCCCGATCTCCGTCTCGAGGTCGCGGTTGCTCGCGGCGATGAGCCGGATGTCAACTTCCAGAGTCTTCGTGCCGCCGAGGCGCTCGAACGAGCGCTCCTGCAGGACGCGCAACAGCTTCACCTGCACGCCCGCCGAAAGTTCCCCGATCTCGTCGAGGAAGAGCGTGCCGCCGTCGGCCAACTCGAAGCGGCCGCGCCGCGTTTGCGTCGCGCCGGTGAACGCGCCCTTTTCGTGGCCGAACAACTCTGACTCGATGAGCGACTCCGGCAGCGCCGCGCAACTGACGCCGACGAACGGGCGGTCGGCGCGCCCGCTCTCCTCATGAATGGCGCGCGCGAGCATCTCCTTGCCCGTCCCGTTCTCGCCGGCGAGGAGCACGGTGACGTTCGTATCGGCCACCGCGCGCGCCTGCTTCAGCACCCGCCCTTGCGCGGGCGATGCGCCGACGAGGCGGCGGAAGCCGCGCCCGGCTCCCTGCAACGTCTGGCGCAGGTTTAAATTCTCCTGCTCCAGTCGCCGCACGCGCGCCGCCTGCCGAACGATGTGCGCGACCTCCTCTTCATCGAAGGGTTTCTCGAAACAGCCGTAGGCACCGCAACGGATGGCTTCGAGCGCGGCCTCGCGTGCGCGCGTCCCCGTGATGACGACGACTGGTACGCTCGGGCGCAGGGCGCGCGCCGCCTCGACGACCGCGAGTCCTTCGGAGATGCCGTCCAAGTCGGGCGGCAGGTGCAGGTCGCACAGCACCACGTCCACGCCGCCGCCCCGCAGCCGCACGATCGCCTCGGCGCGCGTTTCGGCCTCCAGCACGCGATGCTCCGGGTCGAGCGCCCAGTAGAGTTGCCGCCGCAACATCTGATCGTCGTCAACGATCAGCACCGTCGCCTTGTCACGCGCCTCTTCGCTCATCGGTCTTTGGGTTTGAGTCGTGATTGGAATACCGCAGAGAACTTACTCACGGGGGCGGGGAAAAGCAAGACGGGGACGGGGGACAGAGCGAGGGACGGGGAGACGGGGAGACGGGGGATAATCGGGCCGAAAGTTCAATAACGATCTCGCGAGTTTCCCTGCCCCTCTGTCGCCCCCTCGCCCCCTCTCCCCGTCTCGCTCACTTTCCCGCCGGTAGCACGACGCGGAAGGTCGTGCCGACGTCGGTGCGCGATTCGACATTGAGGCGGCCGCCGTGCAGTTCGACGATCTCGCGGCAGGTGTAGAGCCCGAGCCCGATGCCTTTGTTCTTCGTGGTCGCGAACGGCCGGAAGAGTTTCGTGCGGACGAACTCCTCGCTCATCCCGACGCCCGTGTCCGTCACGTTGAAGAAGACGTAACC
>JBOGOY010001028.1:0-1901 GCA_050748185.1 Pyrinomonadaceae bacterium | reverse complement strand
CCTCGACCCGGTGCGGAATGATGCCCTGCTCGAAGCCTTTGTCGAGGAGGAGTTGGACGGCCTCGCGCCCGCGGGCGGTGTAGTCGAGCGTCAACTGGTTGACCCACATCGCGACGAAGCGGTCGGCCAACTCCGGTTCCATGTCGCGCGCGAACTGCATCGCATATTGGAGCGCGTCCGCACGGTTGTCGAGCGAGTACCGGATGCTCTCATGCAGGCAGCGCGAGACTTCGCGAATCACTTCGGGGCCGAGTTCGCGTCGGACGACGTTGCCGCCCATCGGGAGCGGCAAGCTGGTTTCGGCGTGCCACCACTCGCCGAGGTCCAAGACCTTGTGCAACCCCTTCTCCTGAAAGAAGAGTTGACCTTCGTGGATGAGAAGCCCGGCGTCGGCGCGGCCCGTCTGCACGTGCTCGATGATCCGGTCGAAGGGGACCACTTCGTACTCGAAGTCTGGGCTGAAGATGCGAAGCGCGAGGAAGGCACTGGTCAGCGTGCCGGGGACGGCGATTTTAAGTTGCGACATCTCTTCCGGCTGTCGCCGCTCGCGCGAGACGACGATGGGGCCGTAGTTGTCGCCGATGCTGGCCCCGTGCGGCAGCAGCGCGTACTGGTCCGAGATGTAGGCGTAGGCGTGAAAGCTGATCGCGGTCACGTCATAGACGCCCCGCATCGCCTTCTCGTTCAAGGTCTGAATGTCTTCGAGGACGTGCTCGAAGCGTAGGCTTCCGGTATCGAGTTTGTTGGTCGCCAGCCCGTAAAACATGAAAGCGTCGTCCGAGTCGGGCGAGTGCGCGACGGTGATCGTGCGAGTCTTAGCGGTTGCGGTGTTCATGAGTAGTAATCAGTAGTCAGTAATCAGTGGTCAGTAGTCATCAGTAGTCAGCGGTCAGTGAGCAGCGAAAGTGCTTGGCTGATGACTGACTACTGATTACTGACTACTCTCCCAAAATATACTTCCGTGTCGTATTCAAACCTGATGGCGCCGCCCTGTCGGTGGCGTGCGAAAAGCACGGCGAGGCCGGCGAGAAATTCTTCGTGGCCGGGCTGGCCGGCGAGCGGAACATAGGAGGCCGAGAGCGAGCGACCGCGCAAGCCGGCGAGATCGAAGTCCTGATAATTGTCGAATCTCTTCGTGCCGTAGCCGGCGGTGAAGAGGCGTCTCAAGTCGTCCTCTTTCGCGTAGCCGGCGACGACTTGTTGGTAGTCCGTGCCGTAACGACGCAACAGGTCTTCGTAATCGCGCAGGAACGGCGTCGAGTCGCGCCGGCGCAGGTTCCAGACGATGACGACGCGGCCTTCTGGTTTCAGGATACGCGCGAACTCGGCATGCGCCTTTTCGGCGTCGAACCAGTGGAACGCTTGCCCCGCCGTGACGAAATCGACGCTGTGGTCGGCGAGCGTGGTCTGTTCCGCTGTCCCGCCCACGCTCTGAAAATTCGAGTAGTGCTGTAACAAAGCCTCGGCCGCCACGCGCATCTCCGCGTTCGGTTCGACGCCGAACACCCGGTTGCCGTTTCGCAGGAACAACTCCGACAGCAGCCCCGTGCCCGATCCGACGT
This sequence comes from Pyrinomonadaceae bacterium, assembly GCA_050748185.1. Classification (GTDB taxonomy): domain Bacteria; phylum Acidobacteriota; class Blastocatellia; order Pyrinomonadales; family Pyrinomonadaceae; genus JACCRA01. The sequence goes on along the minus strand of JBOGOY010001028.1, from coordinate 339 downwards.
CGGCCACCACCGACGCCGGCGTGAGTTTAAGCTCGTCGCGCACAAACTCGACGAGCGCCGGCGGGTAACTTGGCCGGTGCGCGGCGTAATCGGCGACGCGACTATTGAATCGGCTGGCCGTTTTAATCTCGTTGGACGCTTCGCTGCTCATTTACTTTACGCTTGTCGGATCGACAGCCAGATAGCTCACAGTTGGGCATCTTCCCGGTCGCGATAGATGCTCTCGCGGCCATCGTCAACAGGCCGGCCCGTAGCTTTAGCAAAGGCCGGGCTGTCCGCAAACTCGTCCAGCGCCGCTTCCCATTCTTCCGCCGTCGCCGTCGCAGAAAGCGGCAGTTC
>JBOGOY010001027.1:0-1903 GCA_050748185.1 Pyrinomonadaceae bacterium | reverse complement strand
CGTTCCGACCCTGTAGGGGTCACATCACCCATACGAGATGCGACCCCTACAGAGTTGTTGATGCACGCTGTCCGGCGGCGCTGCCGCCGGCTATTGAATCACGCCCTTGACAGGGCTTTCAAAACAGCTACTTGGACTATCTACTGAAACTGGCTGAGATGTCGGACTACTCGATACCCGTTGCGTGTTTGCCGCTCGCGAGCTATGTGTGTGGGGCCAACAAGAACCGTTCACCGTTTGTTCTCTCTGTGTCCGCTAATGGTGCGAGCAAGAACCGCGCGACAGCCGACAGTCACTCATCTGATAGAGCTTTCCGCGGTAGATGCAACGGGAACGAATGTTGCACACGTGGACTGATGCGGCCGCCCATCTCTTATCGGTGGGGGCGCATATCATTAGCAGCTTGGGAGTTTACAAAGCATGAAATGTTCCTTGCGCGCAGCGAGTCTGTTAGCCGCCTTATTCGCCGTTGTTCTCGTCGTGGGCTGTCAGGTGCAGCCCGGCGCTAACGTCAATCAGGGGCAGCCGCCGCCGCAGCAGCAGCAGGGAGTCGCGACGCCCGCGCAGACGGCGACGCCGCCTGCTACTGCCGCGGCCACTCCGGACAGGGCGGGTGGCGGGCGCGTGCCGGTGACGCTGCCGGTGCTCGACGCGATGTTCGCCGACGAAGGCTTCGCCGGCGAGTTGAAATCGAAATTACAATTGACTGACGAGCAGGTGGAAAACCTGCGTCGCACCGCGCGCGAAGCGGTCGGCAACCTGCGCGAGATTGACGCCGCGGCGGACGAATCCTACGGCGGCACGACCAGCGCCGCGGCCGCGCGCGCCGAAGATCAGATCAAGGGAGTCATCGGAGCGGACAAGTGGCCGCAACTCGCGGCGTTCGTGCGCGAGCGTTGGTCCGGCGGCGGGGCCGAAGGGAACGGCGCGGCCGCGCTGACGGCTAAGCCCAGTTCGGTGCCGACGGACACGCGCGTCGTTGTCAACGCGCCCGCTTACCGGATGGATGTCTTCGAGAACGGCACGCTCGTCAAGACTTATCGAGTCGGCATCGGCTACCCCGAGTTCCCGCTGCCGACCGGCCTCAGGCGCGCCGACACGATCATCTTCAACCCGACTTGGACCCCGCCCGACGAGCCGTGGGTCGAGTCGCCGAGCAACAAGGTGAAGGCCGGCGAGAAGATCGACGCGGGCAGCCCGCTCAACCCGCTCGGCCTGATCAAGATTCCGATCGGCCTGCCGTCGCTGATTCATGGCGGCAAATCGCCGGCGAAACTCGGCACGTTCGCGTCGCACGGCTGCGTCGGTTTGACCAACCCGCAGGTGCAGGACTTCGCCGTCATGCTGGCGAAGATCGGCGGCGCGGAACTGACCGCGGCCGACGCGAAGGCTTACGCGAAAGAGCGCACCGAGACGAAGAACGTCAAATTAAACAACGCCGTCCCGGTCGAACTGCGCTACGAGACGATCGTCGTCGAGGACGGCAAACTCTACGTCTATCGAGACGTGTACGACTATGGGACCAACACGGAAGAGAACCTGCGCGCCGTGCTCGAAGCCAACGGCGTCTCGTTCGAGCAACTGTCCGAGCCGGAACGGGCGCAGGCGCTTGACGCGCTCAAGCAGATGGCCCGCGACGCGCAGGGTCGCCCGGCGGACGGCGGCGGCAGCGCCAATAACTCGAACGGCAACGAGAACACGTCGAATAAAAATGCCAAGCGCGCGGACGCCACCTCCGAGCGCGTCACCCGCTCGGTCAAGGGCCGGAAAGAGATCGTCGTCGAGATCGCCGCGCTCAAAGGCAAGGGCTATCCCGCGTCGGTCAACTTAGTCAACGCCAGCGGCCAAAGCAGCGGCGGCAAAAGGAGCGATGCCGCCACTACTCGCAAGCGCACCTAAAAGC
>JBOGOY010001026.1:0-1903 GCA_050748185.1 Pyrinomonadaceae bacterium | reverse complement strand
GCTGATGGGCGACTGGCTTTACATGTCGGCCTTCGAGACGAGCCTCGCCGAACGCTCGCTCCAAGTGCTCGACATTCTCACCGCCGTCACGCGCCGGATGACCGAGGGCGAGTTGCTGCAACTGACCCTGCTCGGGCGCGCGGACATTACCGAAGATCAATACTTCGACATCCTGTTGCGAAAGACCGCGTACCTCTTCAGCGCGTGCTGCGAAATCGGCGCGATCCTCGGCAGCGGTGACGAGACCTTGCAGCGCGCCCTGCGTGACTACGGGCTGAATCTCGGCGCCGCCTTCCAACTGGTTGACGATCTGCTTGACTTCACGGCCACCGACGACGCGCTCGGCAAAGCCGCCGGCGTTGATCTACTCGAAGGCAAAGTAACGCTGCCGATCATCTGCCTGCTGGAAAGAGCGCCCGCGCTTCGAACAGAAGTTCAGGCCGTGATGCGCGCCGGCAATTACGAACAGGTGTCGCGGGCGGCTTTGCTCAAGGCGGCCGAACAGAACGGCGCGCTCGAACAAGCCCGCGCCTCGGCCGTGGAATACGCCGGCGCCGCCTGCCGTGCGCTCGACGTGCTGCCCGAGTCGGATTACCGCGACGCCCTGCGTGCGCTGCCGACTTTTATTCTGGAAAGGGAGAGTTAGGAGTTGCGATTTTAGATTTTTGATTTGCGATTGACGGACTCGAAGTCTTCGTTAGGGCGAACGTGCTTCTTAGACTCGGCTCAAATCGCAAATCAAAAATCTAAAATCCAAAATTAATGCCATGCCCGACGAGAATCTGCTTTCCACCCTCGAACAGAGCCTGCGGCAGACGCGCGCGACGCGGAACCGTCTGGCGCAGCGTCTGGCCGACTTGGAGCTAGAGGCCGAAAAGCTTCGCACCGAGTTGTCTGAAATGGACGCCATCGCCAACCAAACCGAGGCGGCGATGTTTCGCATCCTCTCGTCGGTGCTCAACCCGGTGTCGCCCTCCGCTCCCGTCGTCGCGCCGCACATGTCGTCTGCTGGCGTCAGCGACGCCGAACTCGAATCAGCCCTCCGACGCGACGAGTCGCATGCACAGCAGCGCGGCGGGTACCGGCCGCAACATCAGCCGCACGCCCCGCGCCACGAGATGCCGCCAGTCCGAGCCGACATCGATGTGAGAAGCGACCGCTTTCTCGATCGCACAATCCCGCAGGCCACGACCGTTATCCTCCGCGAAGCGACCGGCCCCTTGCACGTCAACGAGATTTATAACCGCCTCGTCGAAGGCGGTTTTCAATTCACGGGACACAACCCGACAATCAGCATCGCCGTCTCGCTCAACCGCAACCGGCGCTTTCGCAAAGTCGCCCCCGGCACATTCGATCTCTTCATCCGCGACGCCGCGCAGGCGTCTTGACTTCAGTGGGCAGTGGACAGTGATCAGTGGTCAGTCAGGCATCTCCTACTGACCACTGATCACTGTCCACCGACCCCTCTCCATCTTATGCGCGCAATGATTCTGGCCGCCGGCTATGGGACGCGCCTGTGGCCGCTCACGATCGATCGGGCCAAGCCCGCTATCCCTTTCATGGGGCGGCCGCTCGTCGGCTATGTGGCCGAGTACCTCTCGCGCTACGGATGCGGGGAGGTGGCCGTCAACCTTCACCATCAATCTGAGTCCGTGCGCCGTGCGCTCGGAGACGGGAGCGATTTCGGCGTCCGCCTACATTACGTCGAAGAGCCTGTTATCCTCGGCACCAGCGGCGCGCTCGACAACGCCCGCGACTTCTTCCTCGACGCGACTTTCGTGGTCGTCAACGGGAAGATCGCGACCGACATCGACCTGACGGCCGCCCTGCGCACGCACCGCGAGACGGGCGCGCTTGCGACCCTCGTGCTGCGGCCCAACGCCGCATGTGAGAAGTACAGCAC
>JBOGOY010001025.1:0-1903 GCA_050748185.1 Pyrinomonadaceae bacterium | reverse complement strand
ATGTCGCACTGACCTTGCACGGGGATCGCGTACTGCTGAAAGTTTTTTTTCAGAATCTCGGCGTGCGTCGGTTCGGTGCGCCCCGCGTGACAGGCGATCATCTCGTACTGCGCGGGGAATGAGTGCAGTAGTTTGCGGCGCGCGGCGCGTGGGAGTTTGCCCATCGAAAAGCGCATCGCCTCGAACTTCATCCGGTCGAAGGCCGAAAAATCGTCTTCGTTCTTCAACAAAAAGTCCATCTCGCCGGTGTACATCCGGTTGTTGAGCGCCGTCTCGATGTGGAAGACATTGCAGTGCTCGTCCACGAGTTTGCCCAAACGCTCGACCTTGTGGTTGAGGGCCGAGCGCTGCGGGTCCATGTAGCTGTCCGAATCGCGAATCGTCTGCGGCTCGTGGTGGGCGCGCAAAGATTCGTAGTCGCAGAGGCCCACCGCGACCGACTTGTGGCCGCCGTCCATCGGGACCAGATTGATGTTGACGTAGATCAGCAGGTCGCTTTCGGCGGCGCGGCGGTTGACGCGAAGCGGTTCGCCGTGTCGCGTCTCGCCGAGCTTGATTAATCCGTCTTCCCACTCGGCATCGTGGTTGTAATAACGATCGGGGTAGTACTCACGGAAGATGTCCGCGCCGACCATCCGCTTCATCTCCCACTCGGTCATCTTCCGGTGCAGGGAGTTGGCGATGATGATATGGATGTCGTCTACGCCGTGCCCTTCGAGCATGCCGAGCAGGATTTCGAGTACGGTCTGGCGGACGTCCGGCGTCGCCATCGGCGGTAGCGGCAGGCTGATGTCGTCCAACGCGACGGTGACGCTCATCCCCGGCTTAAGTTGCGCGTGGAGCGGATCGCTCTCATGCGGGTGATTCAGGGCGTAGCGGATCGCCGCCTCGCGGTTCGGTAGTCCCTTAATCGGCGGGTTCGGGTAGATGACGCGCGTGCCGATCGGCAGGTCTTCGAGAATGAAGTCCTCGCCCGAAGGGATGATGCGCGGCGCGCTGTCGCGGTCGATGCGAACGACCGACTCGTGTACTTTGCGGCGTAATTGAAGGGACATGATCGAATGAATTTGCCACAGAGGGCGGGAGAAAATGATGAATGCGAAATGATGAATGATGAGTAAAGGCAGTCTGTTCTTGATTCATCATTCATCACTTATCATTCATCACTTCCCCCTCTATGGCTGATACCTGCACGTTAACTAACTCTTGCCTAACTCGTTAATCAGGAAGGCCCACTTATCCGTGACTTCCTCGATCTGCTTGGAAGTCGGCTTGCCCGCGCCGTGGCCGGCTTTGGTCTCGATGCGAATGAGCACGGGCGCGGGGCCGGCTTGCGCGACCTGCATCGCCGCCGCGAACTTGAAACTGTGACCGGGCCAGACGCGATCGTCGTGGTCGGCCGTGGTGACGAGCGTCGCAGGATACTTGGTCCCCGGCTTCAGATTGTGAAGCGGCGAGTAGGCGTAGATGGCCTTGAACTCCGCCGGATTGTCGGGCGTGCCGTACTCCGTGATCCACGCCGCGCCAATGGTGAACTTGTGGAAGCGCAACATGTCCATCACGCCGACGGCCGGCAGTGCCGCGCCGAACAACTCGGGCCGCTGCGTAATGGCGGCCCCGACTAAGAGGCCGCCGTTCGAGCCGCCGCCGATGGCGAGCTTCGGGCTCGAAGTATATTTGTTCGCGATCAGCCACTCGGCCGCGGCAATGAAGTCGTCGAAGACGTTCTGCTTGCGGAGCTTCATGCCGGCTTCGTGCCAGTCCTTGCCATATTCGCTGCCGCCGCGTAGGTTCGCCACCGCGAACACGCCGCCCATCTCCATCCACACAAGGTTCGACACCGAAAAACCGGGCGTCATCGCGACGTCGAAGCCGCCGTAGCCGTAGAGGTAAGTCGGATTCG
>JBOGOY010001024.1:0-1904 GCA_050748185.1 Pyrinomonadaceae bacterium | reverse complement strand
GAGTTGGTGTTTCCGGCCCGTGACGGGACTCAGCACATATCGAGTGACGCCGCCCATCCTCTCCACCACGTCGATGTGAGTTTCGGAGTTCGGCTCGCCCTCGACTTCCCGCATCCGAAAAAACGGCTCGCCCGTCACCACCCGACTGCGCCGCGTCAAGGGCAGACTGAGACCCGGAAGGGTGGGCGCCAGCGCCTCATACATCTTCTTAACTCTCCGGCCCTGAAAGAGCGCCGCGTAATCACCCCGCGTCGCCGGGTTGAGAGAGAACAACACGACCCCGGCCGTCTCCCGGTCAAGGCGGTGAATGGGGACCAGTTGTTCCGGCTTCCCCCTGTTCCTTAAACGGACGAGAAGGGTCTGTTGCAGAAAGCGCCCGGCGGGGACCACTGGCAGGAAATGCGGCTTATCCGCCACCAAGAGGTGTTCATCCTGATAGAGCACGCATTCAATGAAGGGGATGGGTGTTTCCGTTTCGACTTCGCGGTAGTAAAAAATGCAGGCTCCGGTGCGATAAGGACTTTCCGGATTCAGACGCCGCCCGGTTTCATCCACGACTTGACCCCTCGCCATCCGAGCCACCCACGTCGCGGCCTCGACACCCGTGTGTCGCTCTTTCAGAAAATCCAGAATGGTTTCCCATTGACCCGCCGGCAGCCATTGCCGACTCGGAGCGACCCCTGCGATTACCGGGAGTGGCGCTTTCACAGCCTCCTCGACAAAAGGCCGAAGACCGTTTGCCGAAGTGGCGGGCTCGGCGTTCGCTCCGGGCCGCTCGCCCTCGGACGTTTATCGTTTGGGGCGAGCTCAGACGGGTTGTGGCGGCTGGTCCCCTCGTGTCTCATCTCTCCCACCAGAGATGAAACAGAGTGACTTCACGGCTGGTGACCGGAGATGTAATCTTCGAGCAGCTTTTGTGCTCTTCCGCTCTGGCTAATCACCGCGAGTTTTTTCGTCCCGTCATAGCTCGTGAACACCCCGACCAGTTCGGCCCGATCGTTGTATACGGGGCTGCCCGAATAGCCGTCGCGCCCTTCAATTTTGGCCGACCAATATTCCAGCCCACGAGACATGTAGGGGCCGTAGAAGGTTCCGCGCCTGACCCTCTTATTGCCGCGCGGCCGGGCGATGAGCAGCAGCTTCTCGTCTTTGTTAAGACTCGTTTGAAAGGCTGGCGCGCTGATTTGTTTTTGCGACCGACACACGCGCAGCAGCGCCAAATCCGCATCCACATCCACTTTGAGCACGGTGGCTTGGCAGCCGTTGACCGACGCCCTGACTTCCAGCCGGTCATTGGCCCCGAATCCTAACTGCATTTTCTTGGCGGCGCTCAGTTCGCCGGAAACAACGTGGTAGGCCGTCATCACTAACCCATCGCCGACGATAAATCCGGTGGCGTACCCGTTGGGGCCGTAGTCAAGAAAAGAGATGACGTGTTGCAGCGAATTCTGCTTCTTCCGGCTGAACTTCAATTCCAGAGACACAGTATGGCCGTCTTGTTTGAGTATGGTTGCCAGCGGGTCTTCGGCGACGGAGGTTGGGGTCAGCACAAAGACACCGACGACGACAGCGAAGCTGCAAATTATCCTCTGCATTTGTGTCTCCTGAGGCTGGTTAACAGAAGGCTTGAAAGCGGTGGGAAGTTATTGCTGATTATTTAGAATGTCAATGGTTTTTCAGAGAGGATTGGTTTTGATGGCCTCAGGCGTGGTGCGTGAGAGATCCCCGCTTCAGGCAGTTTCATGCCTGACAATTTTCATCGTTGACAACATACCTTGACGAGCATAAAGTCTCGCCCGCGTTACACGCTTACCACCCGTCGTGCCCCGCGCCCGGCACTTCTAACTGAAGGCGCGCCTGAAGGTGACGCCTCCACGCCAACATCAGATTCTCTCGGCGTCGCC
>JBOGOY010001023.1:0-1904 GCA_050748185.1 Pyrinomonadaceae bacterium | reverse complement strand
AACCAACACACGAAGGATTAGTGCTGTTTCGTGTCGTTTCGTGTGAATTCGTGGATCGACTGTGGGACTTGTGTCTCAATCTCGTCAAGACTGATTAAGATGAAGGCTGAGGCTCACCGCTACCCTCAACTTAATGTTCCCGGTCTTGACCGAGCGCTCGACGCAACTCGCCGAGCAGTTCGTCGGGTTCGAACGGCTTGCGGACGAGGGGCGCGTCCGACCGCCGCTGCTGCTGCTGCTGCTGCTCCGGGCCTTCCCCGCTCGCCTCGCCCCCGCGCGTGAGCGAGTCGTCCACGTAACCGGACATGTACACGACGCGCATCTCGGGGCGCAGTTCCTTCAACCACCGGGCCAGTTCACGCCCGTTCATCCGCGGCATGACGATGTCCGTCAGGACCAGCGCGATAACCCCTTCATATTCGCGGCAGAGCGTTAAGGCGCGCTCCGGCCCGTCGGCCTCCAGCACGTGATAGCCGTCCGACTCGATCACCTCCCGCGCCACCTCGCGGACGAGCGGGTCGTCTTCGACGAGGAGAATCGTCTCGCCGCCCGCGGACGCTTCCAGAGGCGGCGGCGCCTTTTGCGTCTGGGGCTCCCGCGCGCCCGTCGTCGCCGATGTCTCCGGCGACTGTTCGAGACGCGGAAGGTAGATTTTAAACGTCGCGCCCCGGCCCGGCTCACTCTCGACGGCGATGTGGCCCCGGCTCTGCTTGACGATGCCGTAGACGGTCGAGAGCCCCATCCCCGTGCCCTTGCCGACTTCCTTCGTGGTAAAGAACGGCTCGAAGATACGCGCTCTGGTCTCGGCGTCCATGCCTTCGCCGGTGTCGCTGACCGACAAGCAGACGAACTCACCGCCGGGGCTCATAAACGAGTAGAGGCGCACGTCCTCTTTACTGATCGAGACGTTCTCGGTGCGGATGGTCAACACGCCTCCGCCCGGCATCGCGTGGCTGGCGTTGACGGCAAGGTTCATCAACACCTGATCGATCTGGCTGGGGTCCGCGAGCACCGCGCCGAGCCGGGGCGCGAGTTCGAGGACGAGCCGCACGTTCCCGCCGACGGCCCCGTGCAGGAGTCTCTCCACATCGCGCACGGCGGCGTTCAGATCGATAGTGCGCGGCTGAAGGATCTGCTTGCGGCTGAAGGCGAGCAGTTGCCGGGTAAGCGCGGCGGCCCGCTCGCTGGCGGCCATAATTTCTTCGACCTTCCGGCGCGGCTCGCCGCCCTCGGGCAACCGCATCATGAGAAGCGAACTCTGCCCGATGATCACCGTCAGCAGGTTGTTGAAGTCGTGCGCGACACCGCCGGCGAGGCGACCCACGGCCTCCATCTTGTGCGCTTGCCGGAGTTGATCTTCGAGCCGCTTGCGCTCGGTAATGTCGTGGGCGAAGCCGTCGAAGTAGAGCGTGCGGCCCGCCTCGTCCTTGGCCGCGCGCGCGTTCAAGTGGACCCAGACGGGTGCCCCGTCACGCCGCCGCCAAAGCACTTCGAGGCCGGATGCCGCGCCGCGGCCCTCGTGCTCCGCGATGAGTGCCTCGCGCTCTTGCGGGTGGCAGTAAATATCATCGCCGAGGTTGAGCCCGAGCAGTTCTCCGGCCGTGTCGTAGCCGAGCATCCGGGCGAGCGTGTCGTTGGCGGTCAGGATCGTGCCGTCGGGGGCCGATTGGTAGATGCCCATCGTCGCATGGTCGAAGATGTCGCGGTACTTCTCTTCCGAATGGCGCAGCGCCTCCGCGGCGAGTTGCCGCTCGGTCACGTCGAGAGAGTTGACGACGAACCCGCGCACCGACGGATCTTCCAGCAGGTTGACGCTCGTGCCTTCGATATAACGGTAGGTGCCGTCCCGGTGCCGGAGGCGATAAAGGAAGGGAACGACCTCGCCGGGGTGCGCCAGTTTGTAT
>JBOGOY010001022.1:0-1907 GCA_050748185.1 Pyrinomonadaceae bacterium | reverse complement strand
GTGCCCGTTCTCGATGTAAAGAATCAGGTCGGCGCTCGCCGCTTGCTGAAGGTTGTGTGTAATGAAGAAAGTGGTGCGGCCTTCGGCGAGCCGTTCGAGAGATTCCGTCACGAGACGCTCGTTCTCCTCGTCCAGCCCGACGGTGGGTTCATCCAGAATTAGAATCGGAGTTTGACGCACGGCGGCGCGGGCGATGGCGATGCGCTGGCGCTGCCCGTTCGAGAGGGTCACGCCGCGCTCGCCGACGACCGTCGCATATTTGTGCGGCATCGCCTCGACGAATGAATGAGCGTTCGACAGCCGCGCGGCGGCTCGAATTTCCGCACTGGTGGCATCGGAAGCGCCGTAGGCGATATTTTCGCGGATCGTGCCGGCGAAGAGGATTGTATCCTGCAAGACCACGCTGATCTGCGCGCGCAAAGACTTGATGGTGTAGTCGCGTATGTCGCGCCCGTCCACCAGCACGCGCCCCGCGGTTGGATCGTAGAGGCGCATGACGAGGCCGACGAGCGTGGACTTCCCGCTGCCGGAAGGCCCGACGAGCGCCACACGCTGTCCCGGTCGGGCCTCGAAGGAGACGCCGCCGAGCGCGAGTTGCTCCGGTTCGTAGCCGAAATCAACGTTCTCAAATTTGACCACGCCGCGAAACGGCGGAGCCGGTTGCGCGCCGGGCAGGTCACGCACTTCGGGGATGCGATCAAGCACGTCCAGCACGCGCTCGCCCGCCGCCGCCGCTTTCGCCAGTCGCCCCGTGTACTTGGCGGAGTCGCGCACCGGCTTGAAGGCGTTCTTCAGGTAAGCGAGGAAGACCAACAGATCGCCGGGCGTGAGTTCGCCGCCCAGCACGAGTCGCGCGCCGTACCACAACACGAGTGCCGTCCCCATTGCCACCAGCACGTCCACCGTGCGTTCGAGGCCGGCCGACAGACGCTTGGCGCGCACGCCCTCCTTCAAACCCTTCTGGTTATGAGCGGTGAAAACACGCGCGAAAGCTTTCTCCAACGAGAGCGCTTGCACGACCTTGATCGCGCCGATGGCTTCGGCGGCGGTCGAGGCCATCGCGCCCTCGCGCTTCCGTTGCTCGCGCGAGACTTCCCTGATGCGCCGCCCTATGCGCCAAGTGGAAAGCCAGAAGAGGGGAAGGATGGACAGGCCGATGAGCGCGAGTTCCCAGTGGAGCCAGAACATCAAGGCGGCCATGCCGACGAGAATCATCGTGTTAATCGCGAGTGGCAGCGCCGCCGTCACGGCCACTTCCTGCAAACGCCCGATGTCGCCGATGACGCGCACCACAAGGTCGCCGCTCTTGGCCTTCGTGTGAAAAGAGAGAGACAGTCGTTGCAAGTGGCTGTAGAGGTCGCCGCGCATTTCGGTCAGCACGCGGTTGCCGGCCAGCGCGAACCCGACCGAATTCCAGTACGCGGCGAGCGCACGCAAGCCCGAGATGATGACGACGGCCAGCGCCGCCAAAACGAGCAGGGTTCCCGAATCGAGACTGTCAATCGCCGGAATGCCGAGCAGCCCGCCCGTCGTCGCGGCGGCGAAGATGCGGTCGAAGACGAATTTCAGCGGCCACGGCTCCAACAGGCGGAGACCGACTTCGGCGAAGACCGCCAGCGACGATCCCGCGAGCAGTCCGCGTTGCGTCCGCAAGCGCGGCCAGAGACGCCACACGATCTGCCAGAGACCGGGCAGTGATTGATGAAGCGTTTGCGGGCGACCCATCTAACTGCTTACCTCCACCACCTGAGTCATGGCGACCTCGACACCGGCGAGCGCGATGATGCGCCGCGCGACCGACTCCCAAGTGTGGCTGCGAAGCACGCCCATGCAGGCCAAACTGCCGAGCCGCGAAGCGAATTTGCGATCAAGCCGCAGCCGGTCGAGAGTTTCGACCAGAGCGCGCA
>JBOGOY010001021.1:0-1913 GCA_050748185.1 Pyrinomonadaceae bacterium | reverse complement strand
GAATCGACGTTGATCGAGTAGATGCCGGCCCCGACCGCCTCGTCGATCTCGGCGTCGGTCTTACTGGTCCCGTTGAAGATGATCTGGTCGGGGCGGAAGCCGGCGCGCAGGGCTTTGAAGAGTTCGCCGCCGCTGTTGACTTCCGCATCAATGCCCGACTCGCGCACCGTCCTGAGCACGGCCATGTTCGAGTTGGCCTTCGAGGCGTAACAAAATTTTACAGGCCGATCCACCGCGCGGGCGGCCCGTTGCAGGCGCGAGATGTTTTGGCGGATGCGCGGCTCGGAGAAGACGAAGAGCGGCGTGCCGTGCTCGTGCCCGAGCGCGACGGCGTCCACCCCTTCGACATGCAGGCGGCCCGCGCGCGCTTCGAGGTAACCGGGAATCGCCCACGCCGGCTGCGGGGCGACAAGTTGCGTTGACATGTGTTAAGACTCCTAAAAAAGGGATCAGCCGTCGGCGAGCAAACGCAAGCGAAGATAGACGCTGCTCATCCGAGGGTCAAGCAGCGGGCGGCGGGGAATAAACGTCAGAGGAAAATTGATAGATGAGCGGAATGATTGACTGGCAGACTGTTCGCGGGGACTTCCCTGTGACGCGGCGGTTAGCTTATTTGAACAGCGCGGGCGCCGGCCCCGTGCCGCGCTCCGCATCGGACGCGGCGACACATTTTTACTCCGAGACGCTTGAGGGCGGTGACGAAAAATGGTTCGAGTGGCTCGACCGGCGCGAGCGCGCCCGCGCGCACGTCGCGCGGCTGATTAACGCGGAACCAGATGAGATTGCTTTCACGACGAACACTTCAAGCGGGATGAACCTGATCGTGGACGCGCTCGAAGGGCGGGGCACGGTCGTCTCCTGCGAGTTGGAGTTTCCGGTGACGACGATCCCGTGGCTGCACCGCGGAAACAAAGTTAACCTCCTGAAGGCGCGCGACGGAGAATTGCGAATCGAAGACGTGAAGGCGGCGTTGATTGACGAGGCCGGCGTCATCTGCCTCAGTCACGTGCAATACTCGAACGGCTACCGCGCGCCGCTCGCGGAGATCGGCGCGCAAAAGGATGGGCGGGCGTTCGTCGTCAACGCGGCCCAGTCGGCGGGCGTCTTCGAACTCGACGTGAAGCGGATGAAGATCGACGCCCTCTGCTCGACCGGCCACAAGTGGATGCTCGGCGGCTATGGCTCGGGCTTCGTTTATCTGAGCCGCGAACTGCTGGCCGCGTCGCGCCCGCGCCAAGTCAGTTGGATGAGCGTCGAAGATCCTTTCTCGATGCGGAACGAGCAGTTTCAAGTCCGCGCCGATGCGTCCGCGCGCTCGGAGACGGGCTGCCCACACTTTGCCGGCATCTTCGCGCTCGGAGCCGCCACCGAGTACCTGCTGAATCTCGGGGCCGGAGAGATTGAAAGCCGTGCCCTCGCGCTTAACCGACAACTCACGGATAGCCTCGCGGAAACAGGCTGGCGCGTGCTGTCGCCGCTGCGTGAAGAAGCGATGCGTTCGGCCGAGACGCTGGTTGCGTGCGACGATCCGGAAGGCGTGACAAACCACCTGACGGTGCGCGGCGTCGCCGTCACCGCCAAGCCGGAAGGCTTTCGCGCCGCGACCCACTTTTTCAATGACGAGGTGGACATCGCGCGTCTCGTCGGGGCGCTCGGCGAGTTTCGCGCCCGCGCCGCGTCGGCGTAAAAGAGCGGCGCGGCATAACACACAGATAAGGAGAAGGAACGATGTCGGACCCCCGGCCCCTCTTCATCCCCGTGTTGCTCGGCACCTCGCGGCAGGGGCGCATGAGCGAGCACGTCGCGCGTTTCGTCCACGAGGAAGTGCGGAAGCGCGCAGGCGTCGAGACCGAACTGATCGACGTGCGCGAACTTGATTTGACGACGCAGGACGCGGGCGAGCAGATCAAAGA
>JBOGOY010001020.1:0-1913 GCA_050748185.1 Pyrinomonadaceae bacterium | reverse complement strand
ATCCCGTCTGGTCCCCTGACGGCCGTTTGCTCGCTTTCGTCTCTGACATTTACCCCGATTGCGCCGACGATGCGTGCAACCGCCGCCGCGACGCCGCGGCCGAAGAAAGCAAGGTCAAGGCCCGGACGATCGACCGCCTGCTCTACCGCCACTGGAACACTTGGAAGGACGGCAAGCGCACGCACGTCTTCGTCGTGTCGGCCGATGGCGGCACGGCGCGCGACATGACACCCGGCGATTTCGACGCTCCGCCCTTCTCGCTCGGGGGACCAACTGATTACGCCTTCTCGCCCGATTCGAAAGAACTGGCCTTCGCGCGCAATACCGAAAAGGTCGAGGCCACTTCGACCAACAACGACATCTTCATCGTGCCGGTCGCGGGCGGCGAACCCGTGCGACTAACTGGCGACAACAAGGGCTCGGACCAGTCGCCGCAGTATTCGCCTGACGGACGTTTCATCGCTTACCGCTCGCAACAGCGCGCCGGCTTCGAGAGCGACCGCTGGCGTCTGATGCTCTACGACCGCCAAACCAAGCAGACGCGCGAACTGCTGCCGAAATACGACGCCTACGTTGACGGCTTTACCTTCGCGCCCGACTCTAAGCACATCTATTTCGTCTCCGGCGAGCGCGGTCGCCAGCCGGCCTACGTCGTCTCGGTCGAGGGCGGCGGCGGCGAGCCCGTCAAATTCCTTTCCGGTTTCAACGACGATCTCAAGCTGTCGGCCGACGGCCAGACGATGGTTTTCACCCGTTCGAGTTCGGCGATGCCGACGGAGATTTTCGTCACTCGCGTGGCCGACCCGCGGCAACGCATCGCGCAGGGTGAAGCGGCGGTGCGCCAAGCGACTCGGACCAACGACGCCTATTTGGCTTCGTTCGGCCTGAAGCCTGGCGAAGAAATTTCGTGGGAAGGCGCTGGGGGGACCAAAGTCTCTGGCTGGATGTTCAAACCTCATGGATTCATGTCAGGCAAAAAATATCCGCTGGTGGTGTTGATTCACGGCGGGCCGCAGGGCGCTTGGAACGACAACTGGGGGTATCGCTGGAACCCGCAGGTCTTCGCCTCGGCTGGCTACGCCGTGTTTATGCCGAACCCGCGCGGCTCGACCGGCTTCGGCCAGCAGTTCATTGACGACATCTCCGGCGACTGGGGCGGCAAGGTCTTCACCGACTTGATGAACGGCGTCGCCCACGCCGCCGCATTCGACTACGTGGACCGGGAGCGCATCGGCGCGGCCGGCGGTTCTTACGGCGGTTACATGGTCAACTGGATCGCCGGCCACAACGCAGACCCGCGCGTTCAGTTCAAGGCGCTGGTTTCGCACGCCGGCCTCTTCAACCTCGCGAGCATGTACGGCGTCACAGAGGAACTATGGTTCACCGAATGGGAATTTAAGGGGACGCCGTGGGACAACCCAGAGATGTACACCCGCTGGTCCCCACACATGTTTGTCAAAAACTTCAAAACGCCGACGCTCGTCGTCCACGGCGAACTCGATTACCGCGTCCCCGTCGGCGAAGGTTTCCAGATGTTCACCGCCCTGCAAAAGATGAACGTCCCCTCGAAACTACTTTACTTTCCAGACGAAGGCCACTGGATTCTCAAACCGCAAAACTCCGAACTCTGGTACGACACGGTCATCAGTTGGTTTGACACTTACTTGCGATCTGATGCCTCCGCTGCCGCGCGGCGCTGACACCTTTGCCCACACCGCTTTCGCCCGGCCCGTAAGTCTATTCTAAATACGTGCCGGGCGAAGCTGTCTTGGGTGAACGAGAATTTCGGAGGTGTCAGATATTTTGTGTAAATGGCTTTTCCGGCCGACCATCCTGCGCGCCTTTGTCGAAAGGCTAAAACTTTGACCGGCTTCATGTTGCCCTTCTCGCTGCGGCAGCCGAGCGGAGCGAAG
>JBOGOY010001019.1:0-1922 GCA_050748185.1 Pyrinomonadaceae bacterium | reverse complement strand
ATCCCGGCATGTACCCGGATGAGGCGCGCAACGCCGAGTGGTCGGGTACAACCGAACCGGGCGGAAGAATTCCGCCGGCCGTCGTGCTGCTGGACGAGATTGACAAGGCCGATCCGGACACGCCGAACAACCTGTTGGTCCCACTCGGCTCGTACCGCTTCACCGTGCAGGACTTGAAAGTTGCCGTCGGGGTAGCCGCCGAAACCGGCAACGGTGACGGCCACGAGTCACGCCAGCCGCCCCTCATCTTCATCACCACGAACGACGAGCGCGAGTTGCCCGCCGCCTTCCTGCGGCGCTGCGTGGTCCTGAACCTCGAAGGGCCGGGCGAGGACGGCCTCGTCGAGATCGCGAAGGCGCACTTTGCCCCGCCGGACGGCGCGGAGCACGCGCGGGCCGACCTGCGCCTGTATCGTTACGTCGCCGGCGAAATGCTCAAGGTGGCGAAAGACGAAGGCGGCGCGGGCCGGCCCATGCCGAGCGTCGCCGAATACCTCGACGCGCTGCGCGCGTGTCGGACGCTGAAGATCAGACCGCGGCGACAAAAGGGCGTTTGGCAGGCGGTGGCGAAAGCGACACTCTGGAAGCCGCGCGAGGGCGTCGCGGCCGGGGAGGGACGTTGACCCGCGCGCGTTCGCTCATTTCTCTTGGAGATCTCTTTCGAGCGGTCGATAGAATCAGGCCGCCCGACGAGAAAACCCTGCGCCGCGTCGTCGAACTGCTCGGCTTCGAGTGGAACGAAACCGTGCGCGAAGCCCTCGGCGCGCCCCCCTCCGGCGAATTAACTCCGCCACCCGCCCGCACGGTCGAAGACGCAAAGCAAGAGAAGGAACGGATTCCGCCACCCGCGCCGCCGGCCCCGCCGGCCCCGCGCCCCGTCTCTTTCGAGTTGGTGACAGTGACGACCGATGACGCGGCGGAAGATGCGGCGGAGTTTGATCTGACGATCGAGCCACTGCCGGTCAAGTCTGAGCGCGAGTTGCCGCGGCCACTGCTCGAACCCTTATTCGTGCCGCGCTGGACGCGGGGGATCCTGACGGCCGCGCTCTCCACGGCGGACGAGGACGGTCCCCCGAACGTCGAGGAACTGGTCGAAGCGCTCGCCAGCGGCCGCCCCATCCGTCGCCTGCCACTCCTCAAACGCCCAACGATGCGACGCGGCGTGCAACTCCTCATTGACAAGAGTCCGGCAATGCTGCCGTATAAGAGCGATGCGGCGTGGCTGGAGCAGGAGATCAAGCGGACGGTCGGACGCGAAGGCGTGCAGGCGCTCGGTTTCTCCGGCGTCCCGCGCAAGGCGGGGCCGGGGCCGCGCGATGGTTGGCAGACGTATCGGCCGCCGCCGCCCGGCACTCCGGTTCTCGCCCTGACGGATTTCGGCATCGGCCGCCCGCCCTTTTATGACGATCTCCCCGCGCCCGACGACTGGCGCGAGTTCGCCGCGGCGTTGCGGCGGGCCAACTGCCCGCTCGTCGCGTTGGTCCCCTATGCGCCCGCGCGCTGGCCGCGCGGCCTCAAGCGGCGGTTGAAGATCATCCAGTGGGATCGGCGGACGACCGCCGCGTCCGTCCGCGGGATTGTCGGCCCGGCCCATGAGGTGACGCTATGACGAAGGCGCTGGAGCGCGCGGCCACGCTCGTCGCGCGCGTCAGGCGAAGTGCGCCGGAAGTGGTCGAGTTGGCCCGCGCCGTCTCGCTCGCCGCGCGCGTCGAGCCGGCGCTGCTGCGCCGGGCGCGGCTCGACCTGCTGCCGCATCTCGACGCGGGGGCGGAGGCGGACCTCTGGTTCAGCCCTCTCGTCGAAGCGCACGATGCGCTGGCGCTCACCTTTGCGCCCGCCATGTCCGACGTATTGCGTCGGGAACTGGCCGAGAACCAGACGCTGCTCGAGCGCGCGTGGGCGGTAGTCAGCGAGGTCCACAA
>JBOGOY010001018.1:0-1923 GCA_050748185.1 Pyrinomonadaceae bacterium | reverse complement strand
GAGCCAGCCGCTCGACGGCGGCCCGCCGAGGCAATTGGCCAGCTTCACCGCCGATCACATCACCGCCTTCGCTTGGTCCCGCGACGGCCGGCGGCTCGCCGTCGCACGCGACAATGCGACGAGCGATGTGGTGATAATCAATCGCGCGAAGTAGATTTTTAATAGCGGCTCAATGTGGAGAGATGGTAGGTCAGTACCGGCTGCTGAAGCTGGGCGGGACACAAGAATGCGGAATGATGAAAAGCGTTCTGTCTTTAATCCGCATTCCGCAATCTTCTGTTCCGCGCGCAACCCGGATGGGAGCTACGTCTCCAACTTGATATACTCGCAACTAAACGAGGGGGAACGAACCATGTCTAAAGCGCCTCCTGCTACTGCGTTGCGTTACGGTGTTGCGCTTGTCTCTGTCACCCTCGCGTTGATCGTCAGGCTATTGCTTCACCCGGTTCTGGATACGGATGCTCCGTTGTTGCTCTTCGCGCTCTCCGTGATGGTCAGCGCATGGTACGGCGGCTATGGTCCCGGCGTGTTCGCTACTCTGCTCGGCGCCGCCACCGGCTCCTTCCTTTTTTTAGAGCCGCTCTATTCGCTCAGCATTGCAAGTACAAGCGACAGAGTAGCGGTAGCCCTGTTCGTCGTGACCGGGCTACTGATCTCCATTCTCAATCAAGCCTTACTTTCATCACGGCGGCGTGCTGAAGAACAGGAGAAGGAACGCGCGCGATTACTGGTTAGCGAACGAGAAGCGCGAGAAACGGCGGAAGCGGCGAATCGCACGAAAGATGAATTCCTTGCCACCATCTCGCACGAACTACGCACGCCGCTCGCCTCGATGCTGATGTGGATCAGGATGCTCGACTCCGGCCAGCTTGATGAAGAGACCGCGACGCACGCGCGCAAAACTCTCGTCGGTAATATCAAATCGCTCTCTCAACTGATCAACGATCTCCTCGATGTCTCGCGGATCGTTTCCGGCAAGCTCCGTCTTGAGACGCGCCCGGTAGAACTCGCGCCCGTCATCGAAGCGGCCCTTGGCGTCGTGCGCCCGGCTGCCGATGCCAAGAGCATCAAGATGAAAACGACTCTCGATCAGACCGCGAGGCATGTGGCGGGCGATCCCGACCGCTTGCAGCAGGTCTTATGGAATTTGCTCTCAAACGCGGTCAAGTTCACTCCAATGGGGGGAAGCGTTGAGGTTGCGTTAGAGTACACAGACTCCGCGGCTCGCATCGCTATCACTGACACCGGCATCGGAATCGCCGAGGAAAATCTGCCGCATGTGTTTGAACGCTTTTACCAAGCCGGCAACCGGAGCGAGGGGCGCGGACTGGGGCTGGGACTCGCCATCGTGCGCCATCTGGTGGAGATGCAAGGCGGAGCGGCGCACGCAAAAAGCGCGGGCGTTGGGCGTGGGGCAACGTTCACCGTGACGATGCCGTTGCAAAGGGATGAGGGCGGAGGAATGAGGGCTGAATAAGAAGTTCCTGCCCTTCATCCCTCATCCCTCCGCCCTCATCCTTCACTGAAGGGCGTGCGGGTACTCGTCGTTGACGACGAATAGGACTCGCGCGAAGTTGTCTCGATGATGCTCAAACAGTGCGGCGCTCGCGTCATGGAAGCCGCATCGAGCGTCGAAGCGTTAAACGTACTCACGAACAAGCGGACAGAACATTTGCCGCATGTCCTTGTCTGCGACATACGAATACCGGGTGAGGACGGCTACGCTTTGATTCAAAATATCAGGGCGCTTGATCCAGAGTCGGCGGGCAGCATCCCCGCCATTGCGCTCACGGCGAAGGCCGGCGCGGAAGACCGCGCCCGTTGTCTCGCGGCGGGCTTTCAAGCTCACGTATCGAAACCGGTTGAACCATCCGAGTTGGTCACCGTCGTCGTCAGTCTCGCCGGACCAGCGGAGGGAGATGA
>JBOGOY010001017.1:0-1923 GCA_050748185.1 Pyrinomonadaceae bacterium | reverse complement strand
ACTTGTCGCAGGCACTGTCGCACGTCTTCCGCGGCTCCCATGATGACATGACCGGAGACGAACCCGGCCGCCATCCCGTCCTCCGCGCCCGAGAATAACATCTCGTGCACCCCGATCCTTTCCGCGCGTGGGCGGCGGCCGAGGACGGCCAGCAACTGCGCGCGCAGGGCCGCTTCGTCGCGCACCGGGGCGGTGAAGACGAGTCCTTCGCCCGCCGGGTCGAGACGCGCAGTGTAGAGACCGGGACCAACGGTTTGGAAAAACTCGCGCGGCGATTCGATGCCGAAAGGGCGGAGCCACTCATCGAGATAACGGACGCCCGCAGGGGCGAGCGTGATGTCGAGTTGGGTTGAAAGTGCTTGATTAAGAGCGCGCCAAGCTGCGTCGGGTTCGCGGAAATTATAACTCGTCAACTGATACAGCCCGGCCGGCAACAAGTTGGGCGCGCCGGTCAGCGTCTCCCGGAAAGGGACCAGCGGCGACCGCAAACGCTCCGGCAAGCCCCCCCGCCCGGTGAGGAAATAGCGGTCTTCGACCGCGCCGTCCACGAGCCTTGAACTCCACGCCGCGCTGCCCAAAAGTCGTTCGGCCAATTGTGGGAGCAGAACCGCGAATGCGCTCTGGGCGCTCGGGTTGGTGGACAACTGCCCGGCGTAGGCGAGCGCGGCGACTTCGAGCAGTTTGCGCGCGCCCGCCGGCGAGACGTAGCCGAAGGACAAAGCGCCGGCCCTCACGACGCGCTCGCGCATCGTGACCAGTTGCTGATCTTCTGCCAGCGACGCCTGCTCACCGCGCTTGACGGCGAGGCATCGCTGGACCGCCGCTTCCTCGTTGCCGAGGATGACGACACCCTCCATGACCGCCGCGACGATCTGGCGACTCCCGTCCGCGGAACCCCAAGTGAAGATATGAGCACCGGCTACATCCTGCCGCTTTCCAAACCGCGGGGCGGCAAAAATGCGGCGCGCGAGGTCGCCGACGAGTTTCTCGGTCGCGGCGATGGCGCGCCCTTCGCGGCTGTGCGTTTCAAAAATGAATGCCGCCTGTGGCCTGATCCGAAGAGACGAGCCGGGCTCCTCGGCGGCGTCGAAGCCGAAGACCACCGCGGCCGCTTGCGCGCGCGCAAATAACACCAGTTCGGACGGCCCGATCCCGGTCCACGCGGCCAGACGGCTGAGCTTGAGGTAACTTCCGGTGTCGGCCCTGAGACCCGCGGCGGGCGCAAGTTCCTGCCACGCAGTGGTCGAGGCGAGTCCCGCGACGATGTCCGGCAGGTCATTCGCTTCCAGAAAGATGAGGGCGTCGGCCGGCGCGTACTCCGCCATGTCAACTTTGCGCGGGCGGTTCCACCACAGCCAGAAGGCAATGAATGAAGCGAGAAACAAGAAGGCGAAGGCGACGGAGTTTCGAGTCCGGCTCGTCATGCCTGCATCCTAAACTTCGGTGTCCGTGTGAAGCAAGAAATGGGGTCTTTAATCTCGTGCTCGGAGCGAGCGAGTGAGTTGAATTGATGCGTTCGACCGTCTGTGCTACTTTGCACGCGCCCTGCGAAACAATTTGACGGCGAGGCCTTCGAGCCTCTAAACCCCCGAGACGAGGTGACCCACTATGGCTTATCGCGAGCTACGCCCGCTGCCTCAGGCCGAGGCCGATTACGAACAGTTCATCGGGGAACTGCAAAGCGCCCTGACCGATGGGCGGCGGGATCCAAACGACATAGTGCGCGACACCTTGTTCGAGTTGTATTACGGAGCGGCACACGCGGGGGCCGGGAGGGCGAGTGTGCCTCAGCCGGAATCCCTCTCGCCGACGGCCCGCGCCGTGCTGCACAATTTCGATCCGCGGAACGTGACGACTGAACCCGAGTATTACACGGACATCGACGCCCGCGCCTACGCCGAGCGTAAGCCATTTGTCTGGCTC
>JBOGOY010001016.1:0-1923 GCA_050748185.1 Pyrinomonadaceae bacterium | reverse complement strand
GCCCCAGACGGCACCGGCGCGCCGGTCATGATGCGAACGGCCTCACCCGGCCGCAACTCACCGCGCCAGCCGCTTCCGGCCGCCGCCTCGCCGACGACGCGCAGCCGCGCCGGGACTTCGCGCAGATCGGCCGAGCGCACCGCGTAGCCGTCCATCAGCGCGCGGTCGAACGGCGGCAGGTCCGTGTCGGCCGCGACATCCTCGGCCAGCACGCGCCCGCGCGCTTCGGCGAGCGGGACGTATACGGATGGCAACGGTCGCGTCTGTTCCTCGACGATGCGGATGGCTTCAGGGACTGGAAGCATAAGTTGGAACTCCCGCTTATTTGATGGCAGCCAGCACGCGCTTGATCAGTTCGTCCGGATTGGCCTGATGCCAACGCCAGACGATCACCAGATCGTGCTCCGGGTCGATCCAGATCGTGTTAGAGCCGTACCCGAGCGCGGCGTAACTCGATTCGGGCGCGCTCGGCCACTGCTTCCGCCCCGTGTTCAGCCACCAGAGGTAGCCGTAGTCCGGCTTGACCTTGCTCGGCGTCGTCGCCGCCCGCACCCACTGCTCCGAGACGATCCGCCGGTTCCGCCATTTACCTTGACGCAGGAAAAGATAGCCGAAGCGCGCTTCGTCGCGCGTGCTGATCCACAGGCCGCCGCCCCAACGCGTCCCGCCCCCGACGGACGGCATCTTGCGGCCGTCGATCATTACGTCCGAGTTGAAGTAGCCGTGATACTGCCACGTATCCGAAGCGCCGATGGGACGCATGATCTCGTCGCGCAGGATCCGCGGCAGTGGCTTTCGCCGGAGCCGCAGCAGCGAGAGGGCGAAGCGGTTAATGCGGACATCGTTGTACTCATAGTAAGTGCCGGGCTCGCGTAGCTGCCGCGGCTCGCGACGGCCTCTGCCGAACTGTTCGACGCCGATAAAGTCGTGCGGCTTGCCCCACAACACTCCTTCCCACTCGCTGGTCTGCTGCGCGTGCTGTTCCCAAGTGATCGGCGAATTATGGGGTGAGTCATAACCCCCGTCGTTCACATACTGACGCACGGGGTCGTTGATACTCTCGATCAGCCCGCGATCGAGCGTCAGGCCGAGCAAGGTGGAGAGGAAACTCTTGGCGACGCTGTAGGTCGGATCGGCTCGGCGCGTGTCGCCCCATTCGGCGACGATGTAGCCGTGGCGGAGAATGAGGCCGTTGCTCTCTCCCCGCTCTTTGGGGAGCGGGCCGAGCATCGACCCGAAGGTCTCGACCTGAGTGGAGAAGTCTCGCGGCGACTTACTCTCCTGCGTTTTCGCGTAGGCGACGGCCCGCGCGAGCAGCGCGGCGTCCATCCCCACTTCCTCGGGGCGTTTACGCTGCCACGCTTCGCCGCGCGGTGGGTAATAAAATTTTGTCGCGGCCTTTTGGCCCCGATCCGTCTGCGCCGACGCCTTCTGAAATAACGTGACGTCGCCCGCTGGGCACAGCACGAATACGACGAGTGCGAGTGCGATTTTACGAAACATTATGATTCTTCCGCTCATCGAGAATCCGACCCTGTCACTCAACATCATAAGCTGCTGGCTGAGCTAAATCGACACCGACGACATCGGCAGACAAAGGAATAGACAGGATTGACAAGATTAACAAGACGAGCAGGCGAGTTGCCCTCTGTGTTGTTATTTTCATCCCGTCAAGCCTGCTAATCCTGTCCATTTCTTCCGGGCTTCGATTTAGCTTGTGTCGCTGAACAGCCTGCTTCACTGTGCACGTCTTCGTTTCTATCTCCACCTCCTGCGCCCTATTTGATAAGGGCGCCCTAAGTACAAGACAAAAGTTCACAAAGTCTAATGAAATCAAAGCGTTTGGTCGGGCAGTCCTGATTGCATAAGATGCGCCGTAAGTAATCAAAGCCATGACGGAACAGACTTTTCGCCAGCCGACCA
>JBOGOY010001015.1:0-1934 GCA_050748185.1 Pyrinomonadaceae bacterium | reverse complement strand
ACCACGGTCGCCACTTCCGCATCGGCGCAGGCGCGTGCTTCTCGCAGACCACGCTCGCGCGCCTCGCGCTCGATCTGCTGTGCGGTGTGGCGTGCCTCGGCGATGGTGGCCGCGGCAGTCTCCTGCGCTTCGGCGATGAGGCGCTCGGCCTCGCCTTGCGCTTCCGGCAAGTCGAGCGGCGACTCCACGTGCTCAAAACTATGATGATCCGTGGGGGTGGGCCGCCCGAAGGGTTCCGGCCGGTACGCCGCCACGAAAGGTGTGAGATCGCCACCGCCGGCTCCGGCCGTCGCCTCGAACGAGGGCAGAGCCAGAGGGAAGAGAGAGAGGGCGGCGGCGGCGGCGGCCTCGTCGCCTTTGAAAAGCTTAGCTGACATAGGCGTCGCCCCCGGCCGAGCCCGACAGGCTGATGATGCCCTTGTCGTCGAGGTCGCGCAGGATGTCTACGATTTCGCGCTGTGCGTTCGACACGTCCTTCATCTTGACCTGCCCCATGAAATCCATCTCTTCCTTCATCATCTCGACGGCGCGCGAAGACATGTTGGAAAAGAAACGCTCCTGCAACTCGGGGAGCGTGCCCTTGAGCGCGAGCGTCAACACCTTCTTGTCCACGCGCTGGAGGATTTCACGGATGCCGATGTCGTCGATGAGCAGCAGGTCTTCGAACGTGACCATCAGGTTACGGATTTCGAGCGCGAGACTGGGGTTCTGCGTCTCGATCTCTTCGAGCATCCGGCGCGCGACTTCGCGGTCGAGGCGGTTGCACAACTCGGCCACCGAGCGAATGCCGCCCACGGCCTGCCGGCTATAGTCGCCGACGCTCTTCAGTTTCTGATCCAGCACGACCGAGACGCGGCGGATCACGTCTTGCGAGATGGCCTGTAGGTTAGCCATGCGGAGGGTGATGTCCGGGCGCTGTGCTTCGGGCAGGTTCTGGAGCGTGTCGGCGGCCGTCGAGGCGTCGAGGTGAGCGAGCACCAGCGCGATAGTCTGCGGGTGTTCGTTCTGAAACAACTTGGAGAGCTGCTGCGGATCGACTTTGCGGAGCGCCTCAAAGCCGGCGGTCGATTCGAGCGAGCGGGTGATGCGGTCGAGCAGTCGCTTAGCGACTTCCGCGCCGAAGGTTTTGACGAGCAGGCGCTTGGCGTAGTCGATGCCCCCGGCCGTGACGTAAGAGCGGGCGATCATCAGTTGCTGGAACTCTTCGATCACGTCGTCGACGGTGTCGGAAGTGACGCGCGAGAGGGAGGCCAACTCTTTCGAGATGAGCTGCACTTCTTCCTCGTCAAGGCACTTGAAAATTTCGGCGGCCACGTCGTCGCCGAGGGTCAGGCAGAGGATGGCGGCCTTGCGCGGGCCGTTCATCGGCTGTGCCCCGCCGCGGGCGGTGTAAGGGGCGATGGCCGTCGCCGCCCCGCCTTCCTGCGGGCCGCTCGATTGACTGGGGACGAATGTTTCCGGGTTCTGGCTCATCGCTCTTCGGTGGAACTGTGCGAATTATTTATTTCGAGTCCTGCAACCAGCCGCGAACGGTCATCGCGACCATGTCAGGATTCTTCAAAGTCTGTTCGACGATAGCTTTTTTGATGGCCCCGGCGCGGTTCACCTGTGGGACGGCCATTTCAAACTCGCGGGCCACTTCCGCGTCCATCGCGGCTTCAAGTTCGGCCACGGTGCGTGGCGCATCCGCCCCGCTTTCGCTGCCGAAACTAATGGCATCCGTCTGGGCCGCCGTGAGCGCGACGGCCCCGCCGCCCGCCCCCGCCGCAGCAAGAGCGGGGAGGCTACCTGATGTGTGCGCGCCGGCCGTGAGCAAAAGCGGCTCGGACGCAGCGGCGGCGGCCTTGAGCGCGCGACGCGCCGGGCGCAGCACGAACAGGACGAGGACGAGCGCGGCCAGCACGAGCAGCCCATACTTGATCCCGGTTCGCAAC
>JBOGOY010001014.1:0-1941 GCA_050748185.1 Pyrinomonadaceae bacterium | reverse complement strand
ACGTCCGGGGGACCAGCCGGCGGGCCGGCGCGATCCGCCGCGCGGACAGCATCCGTTTCTTCAACGGCCGCGCGGCTGTGCGACGCCGCGGCGGTGACGGCGGCGCAGCGTATCTCGGCGGCGAGGTCTTCGGCGTTAAGCGTGGGCAAGTGAGATTCCGGCATCCGGTTCAAACACAAGATTGTTTATCCCGCTGACAGGGAGAATCAAGAACGCGACGGGCCGATACGAGTCATCCTTCATCCTTCCGCCTTCATCCTTTCGCGGCTGCCTCTGGCGTCGCCATCCGTGCGCGGCCCAACCGGCGCGCGGAGACTTCGGCGTTGAGGTTGGCGACGCCCTCCATCTCGACCGGGCAGTGGACGCGGAAGAAAAGCGCGCCGTCGAGCCAGTCGAAGCTGGCGCCATCGGCGGTGTGGACGGCGACCGAGACAAAGTAATGTTCCTGCCCGAGCCAGCAGTTCAGCGCGAAAGTGGCCTCCAACACGTCGCCGCGCCGCGCCGCGCCGAGGTCTTGGCCGCGCTGTTCGGTGTTGGTCCCATAGACGTTGATACCGTGCCGGTTGCTGATCATGAAACCGCAGACCGGATGTTCGATGTCGCGTTGAAACAACATCCGCATCCGCACGTGGACCAGTTCGCCGGATTCGACCGTCTCGATTGGCGCGAAGTCGGCGTCGAGCAGTTCGGCGTCGATCACTTCGGCGTGGCCGTTGCCGTGCCGGTAGCTGTAGCGCAGGTCGGGCGAGCGCGGAACCTCCGCCAGCAGTTGGTCCCCTTCGTCCCCGGCCTCTTCCGTGACCGCCGCTGCGGCGGCGGCCTGTCGCGCGTCGTAGTCTCGCTCGCGAGCCATGATGATCTTCTGGTAGCGCTTCAATACCTCGGTCGGGTGGCCGTCGAACATCATCTGTCCGGCGTTCAGCAGAACGGCGCGCGTGCAGAGGGCACGGACCAGCGTCGGGTCGTGTGAGACGAAGAGGATGGTCGCGCCGCGCTCCTGCATCTCGCGGATGCGGCGCAGGCAGCGGTGCTGAAAGACCGTGTCGCCGACCGAGAGCGCCTCGTCCACGATCAGGATGTTTGGATCGGTCGAGACGGCGATGGCGAAGGCGAGGCGCACGTACATCCCGCTCGAATAAAACTTGACCGGCTGGCGGATGAAGTCGCCGATTTCGGCGAAGCGCTCGATCTCGGGCAGCAGTCGCTCGGTCTCGCGCCGCGTGAGGCCGATCAGCGCGGCGTTCATCCAGACGTTCTCGACGCCGGTGAACTCTGGATTGAAACCCGCGCCGAGTTCGAGCAGCGCGGCGACACGGCCCGCGTGCCAGACCGCGCCGTGTGTCGGTTCGAGCGTGCCGGCAATGATCTGAAGCAGCGTGGACTTACCCGACCCGTTCGGCCCGACGATCCCGGCGGTCGTGCCCGGCTCTAACTCGAACGTCACGTCGCGCAGCGCCCAGAACTCGCGGTGCAACTTCCAACGCCCGCGCGTCAGCGACTCTTTCAGCCGGTCGCCGGGGCGATCGTAGATGCGATACTGCTTTGAGACGCCTTCGACGCGCAGTGCGGTGCTCATGGTCTGTGGACGCGAAACCTGTGATTCATGCCGACGAGAGACCATAGACTAAAAGGATCGAGGCGGCGAGCGCAAACGCTTTCGCGCGGCCGATGAAGATCGATCATCTTTTACGACATGACCGGCATCAGCGGACTGGCCCCCTTAAGCATTACCATGTTTGTCCTTGCGGCGCTTTCGACTGTCATAGTCATTGTGCTGACAAATTAACACCCCGATTGAAAAGCCGATGCAATGATTTTGCAGGCCACGAAAATTTATCTTGATTCATGTGGTTGACGAGCGTATAAGGCGATTGTTGCTTCACCAACCTTAAATTGCATTTACCAGTTGACGAAATTCTCACAGTTTCCCATAAAGGAGAC
>JBOGOY010001013.1:0-1942 GCA_050748185.1 Pyrinomonadaceae bacterium | reverse complement strand
CTCCAGCACTGTGCCCAGTCCATGACAGCGTTTACACGCGCCGTAAGCGGAATTGAACGAGCACGAGCGCGGCTCTAAAGGCGCGACGTTGATCTGGCAGTTGACACAGGCCATGCGCTCGGAATACATCTTCTCTTCACCGTCCACGACCGAGACGAGCACCGCGCCGTTCGTCAACTTCAAGGCCGTGCGGACGGATTCGGTGAGCCGTTCGTTGATGCCCGGTTTGATGAGGAGGCGGTCAACGACCGCTTCGATGGTGTGATTGCGCCGCTTGTCGAGTTTGATCTCTTCGTCGAGCGAGAGCAATTCATTATCAACCCGTGCGCGCAAAAAACCGTCCTTCGCCAGTTTTTCGAGTTCCTTTTTAAACTCGCCTTTGCGTCCGCGAACTATCGGCGCAAGGATCATCACGCGCTCGCCTTCTGGCAGCGCGAGAACGCTGTGCACGATCTGTTCGACGCTCTGGCGCGTGATGGCCGCGCCGCAGATGTGGCAATGCGGCTGCCCGACGGAAGAGAACAGGAGGCGCAGGTAATCGTAGACTTCCGTCACCGTGCCGATGGTCGAGCGTGGGCTGCGCGAGACGGTCTTCTGTTCGATCGAGATCGCGGGCGAGAGTCCCTCGACCGAGTCCACGTCGGGGCGTTCGAGCTGATCGAGGAACTGGCGGGCATAGGCCGAGAGCGATTCGACGTAGCGGCGCTGCCCTTCGGCGTAGATCGTGTCGAAGGCGAGTGAGGATTTGCCCGACCCCGAAAGCCCGGTAATGACCGTCAAACGGTCGCGCGGAATCTCGACGTTGACGTTCTTCAGGTTGTGCTGGCGCGCCCCGCGCACCGTGATGCGATCGATTGCCATTTCAGGTTCGGTCAAAACACGCGCCACACCCACAGACGAAAAAATCGTGCGACGCCGAAACGCTGATTTTACGCCACCGCCAACGGCAGCACAAGCAAGGTCAGTAGCGACCAAAAAAGTCGGAACGAAAGGGTGTTTTTGATTGCCTCCGCACACGCCGCGGGCGGTTCAGACGACTGCCTTGACACCCTTCGCGCGCGGCTCCTACACTGCCGCTGCAAACCGAACGCGCACCGCGATCCTTGTTTCTCGTGGCCGGCCAGCGCGCTCTTCGACACGGGAGCGCCGGGACAGAAAGTTGTTGAGCGTGAATCTACCGAACGCGCTGACGATCTCGCGCATTTTCATCGTGCCTCTCCTCGTGGCGGTGTTATTGACGCCTTTCTCCGAAGACTGGTTCGGCGTGCCGCGACACATCCTCGGCGTCTCACTTTTCCTCGCCGCCGCCGCCACCGATTACCTCGACGGGTACATCGCGCGCCGCCGCGGGCAGGTCTCGCGCCTCGGCCAACTGCTCGACCCGATCGCGGACAAACTGCTCATCTCCGCCGCGCTCATCTCTCTGGTCGAAAACCGGCTCGCGCCTGCGTGGGCCGTGGTGATTATCATCGGGCGTGAACTGGCCGTGACGGGCCTACGTTCGATCGCGGCGACTGAGGGAGTAGTGATCGCCGCCTCGCGGATGGGCAAGCTGAAGATGGGGGCGCAGGTCTTGGCGATCGCTTTGCTGATTTTGTCGAGCGTCGCGGGCGAGCCGCCGGTGGCGAATTTCGGGCGCGCGTTTCCCGCCATCCAGTTCTGGACGGTGCCGGAATTGCGCGAAGCCATCGGCCACCTGCTAGGCCGGGGCGCGACGACCGCGGAAGACTGGAAAGTGTTGCTCTACACGGCCGGCCGCGCGTCTCTGTGGATCGTCGTGCTCTCGGCTTGCTATTCGATGGCTCAATACTTCAAAGCCTTCTACCATGTCGCCGTTGAGCGGGCCGCCGCCTCACGCAACTCGGTCGCGAAGCGCGCGGTCAGGGAAGGCGCGCTGCCGGCGGCAGCCGACAAGCCGAACGTGCAACTGAATCGCTCCTGA
>JBOGOY010001012.1:0-1944 GCA_050748185.1 Pyrinomonadaceae bacterium | reverse complement strand
CCCTCGTCCTGCAACGCATAGGCCCGAATCTTGTTGATGATACCGATGCCCCGGCCTTCCTGTAACTGGTAGACCACGACGCCGCGGCCCGCCGCCTCAATCAAGCGCAGGGCGGCGTGCAACTGCGGGCCGCAATCGCACTTTAAGGAGCCGAAGACGTCGCCGGTGAGGCACTGCGAATGGATGCGGGCCAGCGTCGGCACTTCGGCACGGATTTCCCCTTTGTACACCGCTACGAACTCTTCACCGGATGCGGTGGCGCGGTAGCCCGCGATCTTGAATTCGCCGTATTCTGTCGGCAGGCGCGCGACCGAGACGCGCTCGACCGTCAATGCCGGCGGCGAGCAGGAGGCCCGGCGACCGTCGGCCGCCATGGCTGTCTCTTCTTCTGATCTCATATTCTCCCGATGGCCGTCCCGGCGCGCAGGCAGCGCTTTTCCCCACTGCTCCCGGCGCGGCTATGGCTGGCTCTTCCAAGAGGCGTGACGGTGCCCGGCTTGATTGCCGAAACTGCGAAACGATTTATAATCCCCCGGAATTATGAATCATCTCGCGGCCCGCGACAAGAAAGGGAAGTAGCCATGAGGTAATAGTCAGTCGTCAGTGGTCAGTCGGATGCGCTCGATAAATTCACCTGCCGCTGATGGGATTAGATCGGCAAGCAATAATTTACTGACCACTGACCACTAACCACCGGCCACTGATTTATGACCGAGGACGAACTGCACCACACGTTGCCTGATGCGCCCGCCCCGGCGGGCCGTGAGCGCCGGCCGGCGCTGGTCTTCCTGCAAGGCGACCTGCTGGCGGCCCCGATTCCGCTCGATCGCGACGAGGTCACGCTCGGACGCGCGCTCGAAGCCGACGTGCGCGTCAACGATGCGCGCGCCTCGCGCCGCCACGCGCGCATCTGCATCGAGCGCGACGGCAGCGCGGATGGAGCGCCGCGCTATCACGTGACCGATCTCGGCTCGACCAACGGCACGCTGCTCAACGGCCACCCCGTCGCTGACGCCTACCTCGAAGACGGCGACAAGCTGACCATCGGCGAGCACCTCA
The DNA here is from genome assembly GCA_050748185.1 of Pyrinomonadaceae bacterium. Taxonomy (GTDB): domain Bacteria; phylum Acidobacteriota; class Blastocatellia; order Pyrinomonadales; family Pyrinomonadaceae; genus JACCRA01. The sequence goes on along the minus strand of JBOGOY010001012.1, from coordinate 885 downwards.
TCCGCTTCGACTTGCTCGACGACATCGACCGCGAGTTTCAGCGCCAGATTTACCGCTTGCTCGCGCACGACGAACTGACCGGACTACTGACCAGCAAGTCTTTCTTCTCGGAGTTGCGCCGCGAGGCCGCGCGCGCCGAAGCGGAGGAACGCCCCTTCTGCGTCCTGATGATGGACCTCGATCACTTCAAGCAAGTCAACGACACCTACGGCCACCTCGTCGGCAGCCGGACGCTCTCCGAAGTGGGCGTGCTGATCACGCGCGCGTTGCGCGCCGGCGACGTGGCGGCGCGCTTCGGTGGCGAAGAGTTCGCGGCCTTCCTCCTCGACGCGGACTGCGCGCAGGGACTCGTCGCCGCCGAGCGGGTCCGCGCGGCCGTCGAAGCGCACGCCTTCTCCGCCGCGCGCCACAATGCTCCGCCCGACGAAGAACCGCGCACGCACCGGCTGACGATCAGCGTCGGCATCGCCGTCTTCCCAGACGACGCGCGCGAGCCCGTCCGCCTCGTCGAACTGGCCGACACCGCGCTCTACCGCGCGAAAAACTCCGGCCGCAATCGCGTCAGCGCCTACTGTCCGGGCGAGTCGGTCCCGCGCGAGCCGCGTCCGCGCTCGGGGGCGTGGGCCACAGGCGAAGTCGGGGAAGGGTGAACGCGCAGGGTCAGCGACATCGAACCGACGCTCGACCCGGCGGGCAAGATCGTCAACTCGCGCGTCGTCGGTCAGGCGACCGGCGCGACGCCGAGACAGTAATTCACAAGTGACGGGTGACGAATAACAGGTGACAAGTAAGAACTGTTTGGCTCATGTTTCGTTTGACTGCGAATCCAGATTATTGTTGCTCGGCGGCTCCGGCCGCCTGATGTGCGGTGAGGTTGTGCCCTTC
>JBOGOY010001011.1:0-1944 GCA_050748185.1 Pyrinomonadaceae bacterium | reverse complement strand
AGTTCAGTCGAGCGCCACACGCGCGAGACCAGAGACGCCAGCACGATCGCGCCGATGAAGAACGAGGCGATCTTGATGCCCTCGGGCTGCTCGATGACATTGATGACGATTGTATAACCGAAGATCAGCGCAATGAGAAGAAAGCCCCATTTTTGCCAACCCTCTTTGCGCCAAGCCAAAAGTGCCACGGCCATCGCCGCCGATCCCATCAGGACCAGTACGCCCGTCGCATACGCGCCGGCCTGCGCGTCCACGTCCGCTTTGAACAGAATGGTCACAGCGAAGGCGATAGCGGTGAAGACCAGCACCAGCGGCCGGGTCGCACGCGCCCAGTTCGGGGCCATGCCGTAGCGCGGCAGATAGCGCGGCACGATGTTCAGCAGGCCCGCCAGCGCCGACGCGCCAGCAAACCATAAAATCAGAATCGTGCTCAGGTCGTAGATGGTGCCAAACACGCTGCCCAGATAAGTGTGCGCGAGGTAGGCCAGCGCGCGCCCGTTTGCCTTCCCCGGCGACAACGTGGCAGTCCCCTCGCGGAACTCTTCGGCCGGGATCAGCACCGTCGTCACCAAGCTGCTCAGGATGAGCATCATGCTCATGATCAAGGCCGCCCCGGCGAGCAGTTTGTGTGTGTTCCGAATGCGCCCGGCCGGTTGCTTCCGTGTGTCCGAAGGGTCGCCCTTGACGAGTGGCATGACGACTACGCCGGTCTCAAACCCCGACAGCCCGAGCGCGAGCTTCGGGAACAGGAAGAGGGCCACGCCCACCATCAACAGCGGACTGCCCTGCACCTGCGGGTGAGCGAACAACGCATTCTTCCAGTTAACCAGCGCTTGCGGGTTTAAATAAATCTGATAAAAGCTGACCGCGATGACAATTAAATTCAACAATAAGTAAACAGCGACGATCACCACGGCAATCCCGATCGCTTCCTTGAACCCCTTCAGGAAGACAGCGCCGAGGAAAGCGATCAGCACCAGCGTTACGGCAATTGGGTGGTGGAGAAACGGGAGGTAGTGCTCGACGAACGGATTTTCGACGATGTGCGCGGTCGCGTCCGCCGCTGAGAGCGTGATTGTGATGATGAAGCCCGTCGCAGCGAACCCGAGCAGGATGAGGACGAAAAGTTTGCCCTTCCAGCGCGACAGCAAGTTCTCGAGCATCGAGATCGAGCCGTCACCGTGCGGGCTCACGGCGGCGACACGCTTGTACATAGGCAGCGCGCCGAAGAGCGTCAGCAGCACGAGCACCAATGTCGCGAGCGGCGACAGCGCGCCGGCAGCGATGGCAGCGATGCCCGGCTGATAGCCGAGCGTCGAGAAGTAGTCCACGCCCGTCAGGCACATCACTTTCCACCACGAGTGTGGATGATGTTGCCCTTCGCGCTCGTGCGGCCCTTCGGGCGTCTGCGTCTCGTGCAGCCCTTGCAGCAGCCAGCTTTTCAGGCCGCCGGCCGCCTCCCTCCGCTGGTATGCGTTCGCGGACATTTCCGAATCTCCTTCACCTGTATTCCACACGCAAAAGGGCGCGGAAGCTCAACGCCCCGCGCCCTGCAAAACGTGTCGCGGTAGTTTGCCCTTCTGTTTCGGAGCCTGCGAGGTACACAGACTAGACAGCGCCGGAAACGGCCCCTCGCGTGAACCGGCAAAATCAGGCGAGCGCCACGTGTTCGACCTTGCCGGCAAGGCATTGGTCCCCTGCGCCGGCCGTCGCCCAACATCTTCGGGTGAGACGCATCGGCAAGCTTCGGCAGACAGGTTTTCAAACGGGCGCATCTTACGCCCGTCGCCGCTTTAGATCAATTTCCCCAGCGACGCGGCTCGCCGGGGACCAGACTAACCGGCGCGGCCTGTCGTCAAGGCGGAGTCAGGCCGAGGCGTTAAAACCTTGTCATTACCCACATTTTCAGGTCTTCATCTGTAAGCCCCAAGCTAAGTCTTGTAG
>JBOGOY010001010.1:0-1945 GCA_050748185.1 Pyrinomonadaceae bacterium | reverse complement strand
GGAGACCGCTCAATGTCATCCCCCGACGTGGACGACGGGACGGCGCTCCGGATCCTCCTCGGCCTGCCGCAGTACCTCGTGCGTCACCGGCGCGGTGTCACCCTCGCCGAAGGCCACGTACTTGAACAGGTACGCCAAAGGGTTCCCCTCACTCCACCCGAAGTACACATGCGGCACCTTGCCCGTCGTGTCCCGCAAATAGAGCAGAAAGGCCGCGATCGCGTTGGGTACCGCCGGACTCTTCGCGCGCAGGATGCGGAAGCCTTCCACCTCCACGCCGCGCACCTTGAGCGCCCCGGAGAAATCCGAGGTGTCGCTCGGGCTGACCTCGAAGAACAAGACGGGATCGCGCGTCGGGATGTGATTGTCGGCGCGCTTCTCGCGCTCCTTGAACTCGTACTCGCTGGCGTCGCCGCGATCGCGCCGGTTCGTCACGATGCGGAGGTCGGTGCGTCCGCGTCCGACTTCCTCGATGAAGCGCCGGGCCGTCTCGTCCAACTCGATCTGCTCGACGCGCAGTTCAGTCGAGCGCCACACGCGCGAGACCAGAGACGCCAGCACGATCGCGCCGATGAAGAACGAGGCGATCTTGATGCCCTCGGGCCGCTCGATGATGTTGACGATCGTGGTGTAAACGAAGACCAGCGCGATCAGGAAGAATGCGACAGTCGCCTTCCCCTCCTGCCGGCGGCGCGCCGAGAGCGTGACCGCGACGGCCGCCGAACTCATCAGGACCAGCACGCCGGTGGCGTAGGCCCCGCCCTGCGCGTCCACGTCCGCTCTGAACAGAATGGTCACGGCGAAGGCCACCACCGTGAAGACCAGCACGAGGGGACGCGAGGCCCGCGCCCAGTTCGGAGCCATGCCGTAGCGCGGCAGATAGCGCGGCACGATGTTCAGCAGGCCGGCCATCGCCGACGCCCCGGCGAACCAGAGGATCATGATCGTACTGATGTCGTAGACGGTGCCGAAGCCGTCGCCGAGGTAACTGTGCGCGAGGTAGGCGAGGGCGCGGCCGTTGGCCTCGCCTTTCGGCGTCGTCCCGGTGGCCGGCAGAAAGGCCGCCTCCGGGATGAGGAGAGTGGTGACGATGCTGCTGGTGATGAGCATCACGCTCATGATGAGAGCGGCCGAGGCGAGCAGTTTCCGCGCGTTGCGGATGCGACCCGCGGGCCGCTTCTTGTCGTCCGCCGGATCGCCTTTGACGAGCGGCATCACGGCGACGCCGGTCTCGAAACCCGACAGCCCGAGCGCGAGCTTCGGGAAGAGCAGCAGCGCAACGCCAATCATGATGAGCGGGTTGCCGTTGACGTTGATGCCGCTGACCCGCGCGCTCATCAGCCGACTGGTCCACTCCGGGAAATGCTCCGGGTGGATCGCAATCTCGTAGAGCCCACGGCCGACGACGACCACATTCAGCAGCAGGTAAATGGCGACGAGCAGCACGGCGAGGCCGATCGCTTCTTTGAAGCCTTTCAGAAAGATCGCGCCGAGGGAAGCGAGTAGAAACAGGGTAACGCCGATCGCCCACCAATCGTTCCCGATGTGCCAGCCCTGCGCGTGGAAGAGGTGTTCGATGAACGGATTTTCGACGATGTGCGCGGTCGCGTCCGCCGCTGAGAGCGTCATCGTGATCACGAAATCGGTCGCCACGAACCCGAGCAGGATGAGGACGAAAAGTTTGCCCTTCCAGCGCGACAGCAAGTTCTCGAGCATCGAGATCGAGCCTTCGCCGTGCGGACTCTCCTGCGCGACGCGCCGGTAAATCGGCAACGCGCCGAAGAGCGTCAGCAGCACGAGGATGAGTGTGGCGACGGGAGACAGCGCGCCGGCAGCGATGGCAGCGATGCCCGGCTGATAGCCGAGCGTCGAGAAGTAGTCCACGCCCGTCAGGCACATCACTTTCCACCACGAGTGTGGATGATGTTGCCCTTCGCGCTCGTGC
>JBOGOY010001009.1:0-1952 GCA_050748185.1 Pyrinomonadaceae bacterium | reverse complement strand
GCTATATACCGACCCGCTGGCTACCGCTCGCGGTTCTGACAAACGCAGCCTGAACGAAACTTCAATCTCACCAAAGATGCCGCGCAAAAAGTCCGCCCTCGACGCCAAGCCGATCGAACAGTACACGCACGCCGACAAAGATCGCGTGAACAACCCGCCGGTCGGACTGGTGACGCCGGAGACAGATAAAGAGGCGGGCCGTCGGACTTACACGTATGACCCGCATCTCGACCCGCAACTTCAATGGGCGGGCAAGGCCGAGCACACGTCGTTTGCGGTCCCGACGGTGAGTTTGCACGTCCACGAGCGCCTTGACCCGCGCACCGTCATTGAGGCGGTGCGGCGCAGGCACGAAGCAGAGACGGGCTTTCAGAATTCGCTGTTTGCGAGCGAAGGGGTGAACCTGCCGCTCTTTAAGGCGGTCGAGTTTTACCAGCACCGGCACAACTGGGCGAACCGTCTGGTGGCGGGCGACAGTCTCTTGGTGATGAACTCGCTCTTGGTCAAAGAGGGGATGGCGGGCGCGGTGCAGATGATCTACTTCGACCCGCCGTATGGCATCCGGTACGGCTCGAACTTTCAGCCGTTCGTTAACAAGCGCGACGTGAAGGACGGCCGCGACGAAGATTTGACGGCCGAACCGGAGACGTTGAAAGCGTTTCGCGACACTTGGGAACTCGGCATCCATTCATACCTCACCTACCTGCGCGACCGCCTGCTGCTCGCCCGCGAACTCTTGCACGAATCGGGATCAATCTTCGTGCAGATTTCCGATGAGAACATGCATCTGGTGAGGAATTTGATGGATGAAGTTTTTGGTGCGGGCAACTTCGTGTCACTAATAAGCTTCGTCAAAGCTACGGCTCAGACTACGGTACTACTCTCTTCTATTTCCGATTACATAGTTTGGTATGCGAAAGACAAATCAACCATCAAATACCATTCAATCTTCTTGAGTAAGAGTGTAGGACGGGAAGGCGCGAGCAACTACGGCTGTGTCGAAAGCCCAGATGGACAAACTTGGCGACGTCTAACCCAAGCAGAAAAAGACTCTCCCGAAACGATACCAGTTGAATGGCGCGTCTTCAGTATGGGAGACCTTACTTCGCAAAGACCACCGGGCAGCTTTCCCTTTGAGTATGCGGGAGCAGTGTTCACTCCCGGCAAGAACTATTGGAAAACTTCTGAAGAAGGGTTACAAAAATTAGCAGGGAACAAGCGACTTATAGTGCAGAACAAGAACTTGTATTACAAGCGGTATTTTGATGATTTCCCTTACTATCCTCTGACGAGCACATGGGCAGACACAGCCAGCAGCTTTGCTGAAAGAATGTATGTAGTTCAAACAACGCCGAAGACTATTCAACGCTGCCTCTTGATGACCACCGACCCCGGCGATTTAGTTTTAGACATCACCTGCGGTTCGGGCACGACCGCCTTTGTCGCCGAGCAATGGGGCCGGCGTTGGATCACCTGCGACACGTCGCGCGTCGCGCTCACGCTCGCCAAGCAGCGTTTGATGACCGCCACCTTCGACTATTACCAACTCGTCAATCAACAGGAAGGAATCAGTTCCGGCTTCAAATACAAGACGGTCCCGCACGTCACCTTAAAATCCATCGCCAACAACGAACCGCCCGCGCAAGAGACGCTCTACGATCAACCGCTCGTCGAGCGCAACACGGCCCGCGTCACGTCGCCGTTCACCGTCGAAGCCGTCCCCGCGCCCTTCGTGCAATCGCTTGACGAAGTTTCCGGCGTCGAAGCGATGCCCGCCGACAGTTCAATCGCGCGCTCCGGCGAAACACTCCGCCAAGACGAATGGCGCAGCGAGCTTTTGAGAACCGGCATTCGCGGGCGTCGCGGCGAAAAGATGTCGTTCTCGCGCGTCGAACCGTTAGCGGGAACGCGCTTCCTCCACGCTGATGCCGAGTTAATGGTAGGGGCAGGGC
>JBOGOY010001008.1:0-1954 GCA_050748185.1 Pyrinomonadaceae bacterium | reverse complement strand
CTCCGCGTGCATCCGCGGCTCCTTATCTTCCTCTGTTTCAACGCATCTGGGTATAAGGGTTTGTGTCAGCCCTTAAAAAATTGGCGGGCCTTCTCGCTGTAACGACTGACGTGCAAATTCTATTGCCGGCTCTGCCCGGTGGCGCGATTGTATTTCCTCAGCGCCTGTTTGAGCCGTTCGTGCGGAAGTGCGACGACGCGGCGGTTGTTGATGCCCGTCATCGTCTCCGCCGCGACCATCGCGTTGATGATCGCTTCCTCCGTGGCTTGCACCGTCGCGTCGAAGAGGGGGCTGATAGTGTTGTTGCCGAGCATCGTCACCTGCGCGGTTGGTTGGCGTGCGGCTTCGGGGTTCGCCGTCGAGAAGGCGAGGAAGATGTCGCCCGAGCCGTTGCCGGAAGTGCTGCCGGTGCGCGCCAGTCCCATCGAGACGCGGCGCGTGAGTCGTTTTAGTTGATGCGGCAAAAGCGGCGCGTCCGTCGCAATGACGATGATGATCGAGCCGGTGTCGCCGATCTTCGGCTCGTCCGCGCGCCCGACGGGCAAATCTTCGGGAATCTCACGCCCGACAGGGACGCCCGCGACGGTCAGTTGGCTACGACGGCCGCAGTTACATTGGACCAGCGCGCCGACGGTGTAGCCGCCGAGTTGCGCGTTGAGTTGGCGCGAAGCGGTGCCGATGCCGCCCTTGAAGCCGTAGCAGATCATCCCCGTCCCGCCGCCGACGTTGCCTTCGAGCACCGCCGTCGCGCTCGCGTTCTCCAGCGCGGCGAAGACGTGCGGCTCTTTCACGTGAAAGCCGTTGATGTCATTCAGGAAACCGTCGTAAGTTTCCGCGACGAGCGGCAGCGACCAGAAGTCTTCCCCGAAGCTGTTCAAGGGCGGCTTACGATTCGTCCGCACCTGCCACGCGATAACCGCGTCGCGCACCGCGCCGACGCTGTGCGTGTTGGTGATCATCGCCGGCCCTTCAAGAAAACCCGACTCCTCGATCCAAGTAGTGCCGGTCATCTCGCCATTACCGTTCAATGAGAACCACGCCGCGAAGACCGGCTGCGTCGAATTTTTGCCGCGCGGCAGGATCGCCGTCACGCCGGTGCGGACAGGCCCCGCGCCGACCTTCAACGCGCCGTCGCCAGAGATGAGCGTCGTGTGTCCGACCTCGACGCCCGCGACGTCCGTAATCGCATTCAAACGTCCGGGCGTGCCCTCGAACGGAACACCGAGATCGCGCGCACGCGGCTTAGCTTGCTGGGACATAACTACTTGGGAAAGCAGGAGCAGGACGAGAAGCGAACTAAAGGGTTTCTTCATCTGATTGGTTTGTTCTTTCGACTCGGGCGACGCTCGCCGGAAATATCATTTCACGCTTCAAAACTTGCGCGACCACTCTTTCGGCCAGCGTTCGATGACGACCTTCTTATCGGTGTAGAACTCGACGGCGTCGCGCCCCTGCCCGTGCAGCACGCCGAGGAAACTATCTTTCCATCCGCTGAACGGGAAATAAGCCATCGGCGCGGCGACGCCGATGTTGACGCCGATGTTTCCGGCCGGCGCTTCGTAGCGGAACTTGCGCGCCGCCGCGCCGCTCGCCGTGAACACCGAAGCCGCGTTGCCGTAGGGGCTGCGTGCGAGGATGTCGATCGCTTCCTCGATGGTTTCGGCGTGGACGAGGCTGAGGACGGGTCCGAAGATCTCCGTGCGCGACAGTTCGCTCTCGGCGGGAACGTTGTCGATCACCGTCGGCTTGATGAAGTTCCCGCCCGCCAAATCCGGCATCTTCGCCCCGCTCCCGTCGAGCAGCACGGTCGCGCCCTCGCGCGCGCCTTGCGCGATTAAATTTTCGACGCGCGCCTTGCTCTCCGGCGTGATGACCGGCCCCATCTGCACCGCTTCGTCGAGGCCGTCACCGACCTTGAGCGAACTCGCCGCGTCTGTAATCGCGTCGCGGAAAG
>JBOGOY010001007.1:0-1956 GCA_050748185.1 Pyrinomonadaceae bacterium | reverse complement strand
AGGCCGCCCCAGCATCCGCCGCGCGAGGTTGACTTGGCCGGCCGCCAACGCCTCGCGCACGCGGCTCGAACTGATCCGCCGCCCACGCAGACGCACCTCCGGCGCCTCCGCCGCGCGAAACCCGAGCCGCGCGCTAACGCGCTTCAACAGTTCGATGTCGCCCTCGCGCTGGTACCCGAACGCGAATCCCCGGCCCAGATAAACTTCCTTCGCGTGGAGGCGGTCACACACCACGTCGCGCAAAAACTCTTCGGCGCGCACGCCCGCAAACTCCCGCGTGAAGCGGACGACGATCGTCTGCTCGATGCCCATCACGCCGAAGGCCTCGATCTTCTGATCGAACGTCTGCAACAAAGGCGGCGCGCTCTCCGGGTGCAGCACCGCACGCGGGTGCGGGTCGAAAGTGATCGCGGTCGGCACCGCCCCGACCGAGCGCGCCCGCTCGACCACCGTCCGCATGATCAACTGGTGGCCGAGGTGCAGCCCGTCGAACACACCCAACGTCAAAACGGTCGGGCGCGCAATCTCCGCGTTGTCTGTGCCGTGGAAAAGACGCATAGGCGAAATGATGAATGCGAAATGATGAATGATGAATGAAAGGCAGATGTCTTAATTCATCATTCCGCATTCATCGTTCATCATTTATCTCTATCCCGTCATAGCCGAACTCGACGCCCGGCGGCAACAGTTTCGAGTCGCGCGCGTGCTTGATATCGTGGGCGATGTGCGTCAGATAGGCGCGGCGCGGGCGTAGTTCTTCGATGTAGGCGAGTGAGCGTTCGAGCGACAGATGGGTCGGGTGCGGCGTCAGGCGCAGGCAGTCGATGACGAGCACTTCGAGGTCACGCAGGCCGTCCAGAGAGGCGGGCGGAATCTCGTTCAAGTCCGTCGCGTAGGCGAAGTCGTTCAGCCGGTAGGCGGCGACCGGCAAACGCCCGTGGATGACTTCGAGCGGCGTAATCGTCAGGTCGCGGCCGAGCATAAAGGGCGCGCCCGCGACTACTGTATGCGCGACGACCTGCGGAAGCCCGCCGCCGAAGTGCGAGGGCTCGAAGACGTAATTAAAAATGCGGCGGATGTCTTTCCACGCGCGCTCGTTGGCATAGACGCCGAGCGCGCCGTGGCGGAAGTTGAGCGGGCGAATGTCGTCGAGGCCGAAGATGTGATCGGCGTGGCAGTGTGTGATCAGCACGGCGTCGAGGCGGCGGATGCCCTGCCTCAGAGCCTGCTGGCGAAAGTCGGAAGACGTGTCGATGAGCACCGACTGCCCGTCGTGCTCGACCAGCACCGAGACGCGCAGGCGCTTGTCGCGCGGATCGTCCGAGCGACACGTCTCGCACTCGCAACCGATTGAAGGGACGCCGGTCGAAGTGCCGGTGCCTAGTAAGGTAAATTTCATTGACAGTAATCAGTGGTCAGTAATCAGTAGTCAGTTTATCTTTTGCTGATTACTGACCACTGATTACTGACTACTATCCACCGCCCGTAATGTCGCCGCCGGTGAAACCGCGCGGGCCTTTGCCGATGGGTGTGGCGGGTTGGGTACCGGTCAGCGAAACGTACTGCATCCGCAACTCGCCGAGCAGCCCTTCGAGCATCTGCGTCTCCTGCGGGCCGAGGTTGCCGCGTGTCTTCTGCCGGAGCGTATCGATCAGGTCAATGCAGTGCTTAGCGAGCGGCAGGTCGATGTCTTCCGGCCCCATGCCGGGGTGCTCGGTCAGGCCGAGCGCGGCCGCGGCGGGCGACGCGACGAACATCAACAGGTTGGCGAAAGCGGTCGGGTCCGCCTCGGCCTCAGGGGCCGGGCGCACGCCCGCGCCCGCCGTGGCGGCGACAGGCTGTGCCGGCGTGCCGGCCGGCTCTGCTACTGGTCCCCTCGCGGGAGCCGCGGGCGCGGGCGCGCTTGCCGTCTCAACGGCGGCTGTCTGCGTCGGCACATCCGCATCGCTCCCGGCC
>JBOGOY010001006.1:0-1956 GCA_050748185.1 Pyrinomonadaceae bacterium | reverse complement strand
GCGTCGGACAGAACGCGCCCGCGACGGATGCCCCCGCCACTATCACGAACGCGCCGACGCAGCCGGCCGAAGTGGCGACACCCACGCAGGGGACCAACGGCGGTGGCGGCGCCGCAAACGGCGGGTCAACCGCGGCGACGGCCGCGCCGCAGCAGAAAGCGACTCCATCGCCCGCGAACGCCGGGGCCAACGGGCGCAAGGCCGTGGACTTCGTCTCCGAGGACGACGTGCGCCGCGCCATCCAGAAGGGCGAAAAGATTTACGTCAGCGCCAAGACGATCATCACCCCTTCAGCCCGCGACTTGGGCGAGCCGGCAGAGGTGTTCGCTAAAGCATAGGGCGTGCGTTGTGAGTGATGTCGCCCGACCGCCGCTGAAGCGCATTCATTCGGACGAGATGCTGGAATCGGGCGTGAGCCGGTTTTCGTTGGCCTACTGGCGAAAGTGCGGCACGGAGGAACTGGTTGAATCTCTCCGTCCGGGAAAGGCCGAGGCGCTGAAAGTCAAACCTGACGGGCGAATCCTCAACGGCAATGTGCGCGTTAAGGTTCTCGAAGAGAGGGGCTTTGACATCGACGGCTTGGAACGCGAACTGGTTTAAGCCGACCGAGAGGTGCGCTGATGACAGTTGAAGAAGCCAACGTTACTTTCTCTTCTTACTCCCCCGGCGAGAAGGCTGAATTTCTCGCCGGACTGATGTATGAGATAACCATCGTCGCGCGAGACAGCTACGAGGTCGGCGGGGACGGATTGATTAACGCTGAACGCATGCGACGCCTCAACGAGGTGCAGCATTGCCTCAGCGCCTTCCTGTGGGCTTTATTGCGGAACGACGCACGACGTTATCCCGATGATATTCTCTTGGAAATTGTCTTGGGGCCGTCCGATGATGCCGCCCTCGACCGGCAGTTGTCGGCAGCTTTTGGGCGAATGGCGGCGCAACGCCTGACCGCTGCATAAACAGTTAGCACAAGGTCCGTCGTAATGTTCTTAGGCAAAGTCGTCGGCACAGTCTGGTCCACCAAGAAAGCGCCCGATCTGGAGGGCGTCCGTTTTTTGATCGTCCATCCAATCGAGTTGGACAAGGAACCGACGAAGTCGATCGTCGTCGTCGCGGATCGGATGGGCGCGGGCGTCGGCGAGGTAGTGATGTGCGCCTATGGCAAGGCCGCACGCTCCGCCATCGGCGATCAGGAGATGTCGATCGAAGCGGCGGTTATCGGCATCGTGGACCGCGTGGACGTGCAGGACGACACTCCCTCGAACGAATTGCGCGACGCCGCGCATGAACTGCGTGCGGGCGATAACGGGACGAGAAAGTAGCCAGTAGTCAGTAGCCAGCATGAGAATGCCTTTCCTACTGACTACTGACTACTGATTACTGACTACTGTGCTATGCCTAACGAAGACTTGATCTACCGCATCACGCGGGCCGTGTACGGGCGTCTGGGCGCGGCGGCGGACGAGCGCGTGGTCGAGCAGTTGGTGACGGATGTGTACCGGGCGGTCGAGTCGCTGCTCGAAGAATCGGGTGGTGGTGACGGGGCGGGGGCACGGGACTTACTGGACGGCGGCGGCAGTTGGCGCTCACTCAGCCCGCGCGAGCGTGGGAAGGGCGGCGAGGCGTCGGCGACCCGCATGGTGATTTCCGTCTTCGGCGTGGACCACCCCGGCATCGTGGCGGGCGTGGCGAAGATTCTGGCCGACTCGGATTGCAGCATCGTGGACATCAACCAGACGGTCGTGCAGGGCAAGTTCGCGATGGTGATTATCGCCGACACTACGCGCGCGGTCGTCAACGTCTCCGCCCTCAAGGACCGCTTCCGTCAGGAGGGCGACCGCCTCGGCGTCCGCGTCTACGCCCAGCGCGAAGACCTCTTCCACGCGATGCACCGAATTTGAGAAGGGATGAGGGCGGAGGGATGAGGGATGAAGGAAACGCAAATGTCTTTACTTC
>JBOGOY010001005.1:0-1957 GCA_050748185.1 Pyrinomonadaceae bacterium | reverse complement strand
GGCGAGCCGGGCGCCTTCTTCCGCGCGGACAAAAACAACTTTGGGCCGACCTTCAGTGTTGCTTACTCGCCGAGCTTTGGTAACAATTTCCTCGGTCGCCTGTTCCCCGGCGAGGGCCGGACGGTCATTCGTGGCGGCTACCGCACCAGCTATAACAACAACGAGTACGTGCGCTCGCCCGACAATGCTAACCTGAACCACGTCGGGTTAGGCGGGACGACCGTCAACGTGACATCGAACATTGGGGGCACGGAGACGACTTTTCTCCGTTCCATTCTGACCCCCCGGCCTGAAGCTCCGGGCTTCCAAGCGTTGCCGGCGAACTTCGCCACGCCGTCGCTTCCGACGCTGCCGCGCTCTTTCGCAGCGAACAACACCGCGGCGTTCGGTCGTTTCGGGTCGGTCTTCGTGGTCGATCCCGAGCTTCAACTACCACTTGTGCATGAGTATAACGTCGGCATCCAGCGGGAAATTGGCTGGCAGACGGCCTTCGAGCTTCGCTATGTTGGCAGCCGCAGCAACGAACTGGTGCGGTCAATTGACTTCAACCAGATCAACATTCGCGACAACGGCTTCGTCGCGGATTTCGTCCGCGCGCAGCAGAACTTGGCGGCGAACCGGGCGGCGAATCCAAACTCGAATGTTTTCCTGACCGGCCCGAACACGCTGACAGTGCTCAACCGGCTGACGACCGCCAGCGGCTCCATCGTCACTTCGTTGGAGAACGGCACTCCGGCGGACTTGGCCTTAACCGCCATAACCGGCGGCACGACCGGCGGCATCGCGTTCCTCGCCAACCCGAACACGGGTGTTGCCAACTCGCTGGAGAACGGCGGTTTGTTCCGTTACAACTCGTTGCAAGCCGAGGTGCGTCGCCGTTTCGTGAACGGCTTCTCCTTCCAAGTGAACTACACGTTCCAGAAGATTCTGGCCGACACGACGACGGATAGCCAGACCAACGTCGATCCGTACCTCGACTTGGTCAATCAGCGCCTTAACTACGCGCGACCTGATTATGATCGCGCCCATACGGTCAACGCCAACATGAATCTTGAGTTGCCGTTCGGTCGTGGGCGTCGCTTCTTCAACGAAGGCGCGCTGAACCACATCTTGGGCGGCTTCCAGTTCACGTCCATCGTGAATATCAGCTCGGGCCAGCCGGTCTCGATCCGCGACGCCCGCGGCACGCTTAACCGCGCTGCTCGTGCCGGGCTCCAGCCGGCCAGCTCTAGCTTGACGACCAGTGAGATTAAGGATTTGATCGGCATCTTCCGGACGCCGAACGGGATCTATTTCATTGACCCGAGCGTGCTGCAAGCGACTGCTGTCAACACCAGCGGGCAGCGGGTCGGGATTGATTTGACCCAAGCGTTGCCTAGCGGGTTCACTGGCCTCCAAGTACGCGCTACAGCTCCCATCAACCCGGCAAATCCGACCAGTCCGACGCCTTTCGCCGGACAGGTCTTCTTCCGGAACACTCCGGGATCGACCGGCACTCTGCCCATCAACTTCATCAACGGGCCGGTGTTCTTTAACTGGAATGCCGGGCTCTTCAGGAACTTCCGGTTCTCTGAGACGATGAACCTGCAGTTCCGCGCGGAGGTCTTCAACGTCCTCAACCGCACCAACTTCAACATCGGTGAAGGCAGCGGCATCTTTGATGTCAACAGCACCACCTTCGGGCGCATTACCGGAACCTTCGATCCTCGCATCGTGCAGTTCGGTGTCCGCTTCGACTTTTAAGCGTTGGTCTGAACAAATTTCAGGCCTGACAAACTTTCGGGCGTCGCCTCTACGGAAGCGACGCCCTTTTTTGTGTCGGTAAGTCAGGCGTGGAAATCGGTAATCTATACCCGATGGCGAACAAAAGTGAGGTGGGTTTAGCCGGCCGACTTGTTCGCCATGACAAGGCCACGCCGGACTTGCCATGCTTCTAAACTGAATGCTCTCTTTACCT
>JBOGOY010001004.1:0-1957 GCA_050748185.1 Pyrinomonadaceae bacterium | reverse complement strand
GATGAAGGCTTTGCCGACAAGCGGCAAAATCAAATTGGCGCCTTCCATCGCTTTGCCGTAAGCCTCGCCGAAGGTTTCGCCGACGCCCATTACCTCGCCGGTCGAGTGCATCTCGGGGCCGAGAACCGGATCGACGCCGGGGAACTTGGCGAACGGGAAGACCGGCGATTTGATGTAAAAACGATTGACCGTCAACTCGTCAGGCAGGTTGAAATCTTTCAGCGAGCGAACGCCTGCCATCACCAGCGCGGCGACACGCGGCAGTTGCACGCCGGTTGCCTTTGAGACGAACGGCACTGTGCGCGACGCGCGCGGGTTCACTTCCAGCACGTACACGCGGTCGTCCTTAATCGCGAACTGAATGTTGATCAGCCCGCACACCTTCAAAGCCCGCGCCAAGACGCGCGTGTAGTGGCGCATCGTCTCCAGATGCTCCTCGGCGATCTTGAAAGGCGGCAGCACCGAGGATGAATCGCCCGAATGGATGCCCGCCTCTTCGATGTGCTCCTGTATGCCGGCGATGACGCACGCGGTCTCGTCGGCCAGCGCGTCCACGTCGAACTCGGCCGCGCGCTCCAGAAACTTGTCGATCAGCACGGGTCGTTCGGGTGACGCCTCGACCGCCGTCCGCATGTACTCGTCGAGACTTTTCTCGTCATAGACGATCGCCATCGCGCGCCCGCCGAGCACGTAGGACGGCCGGACCAGCACGGGATAGCCGATGCGCTCGGCCTCTCTGATCGCCTCCGGCGAAGAGGTGGCCGTGCCGTTCTCGGGCTGGGGGACGCCGAGTTCCGTCAGCAGCGCGCCGAAGCGTTTGCGGTCTTCGGCCAGATCGATCGAATCGGGCGACGTGCCGATGATCGGCGCACCTGCCGCCGCGAGGCGTTCGGCGAGATTGAGAGGCGTCTGACCGCCGAACTGGACGATGATGCCTTCAGGTTGTTCGACATCGACGATGTTCATCACGTCCTCGAACGTCAGCGGCTCGAAGTAGAGTCGGTCGGAAGTATCATAGTCAGTCGAGACGGTCTCCGGGTTGCAGTTGACCATGATCGTCTCGAAGCCCTCGTCTCTCAGCGCGAAAGAGGCGTGGCAGCAGCAATAATCAAACTCGATGCCCTGCCCGATGCGGTTCGGGCCAGAGCCGAGGATCATGATCTTGCGCTCGCGCGTCGGCTGCGACTCGTCTTCCTCTTCGTAAGTCGAATAAAGATACGGCGTGAAGGATTCAAACTCCGCGCCGCAGGTATCCACACGCTTATAGACGGGCGTGACGCCGAGCAACTTGCGCCGGGCGCGCACTTCGTCCTCGGTGCGCTTCGTCAGGTAAGCGACGCGCCGATCAGAGAGGCCGACCTCTTTCGCTTCGCGCAGCGCATCGGTTGAAATCGCTTCCAGTTCCCGGCCCTCGATTTGGTCCTGCGCGTGCATCACGTCGCGGAGTTGTTCGAGAAACCACGGATCGATGCGCGAGAGTCGGTGAATCTCTTCAATCGTAACGCCGTGTTGCAGCGCGTAGGTAACGTAAGAAAAACGTTGCGAGTTGGGGCGCGCGAGTTTGCGCTGCAACTCGTCCGCAGGGACGTTCGCAAGGCGCAACGGCTTCACGGCTTCGAGCGAGCGCAGACCTTTGAAGAGCGCCTCTTTGAAGGTGCGGCCGATTGCCATCACCTCACCCACGGATTTCATCTGTGTGCCGAGCACGTCTTCGGCTTCGCGAAATTTCTCAAACGCCCACTTCGGAATCTTGGCGACGACGTAATCAATCGTCGGCTCGAAACTGGCGGGCGTCTTCTGCGTGATGTCGTTCGGGATTTCGTCGAGCGTGTAGCCGACGGCGAGTTTCGCCGCGATCTTCGCAATCGGAAAACCCGTCGCCTTCGACGCCAGCGCCGAGGAACGCGAGACGCGCGGGTTCATCTCGATGATCCGCACCGCGCCGTCCGCCGGGTTG
>JBOGOY010001003.1:0-1957 GCA_050748185.1 Pyrinomonadaceae bacterium | reverse complement strand
ACGACGGGCCTGCCGTCGGGGTTGCCGCCGACCTCGGTTGCGATGATTGGTTTCGCGTGGGCCATCGCCTCGATTATCGCGTTCGGCGTACCTTCGGTGAGCGAGGGCAGGACGAACACGTCAAGGCCTTGCATGAATTGACTTCTCTCCGTCAGGGTCGTGTAAACGCCCGCGAGGTGACACTTCTCTTCCAGCCCATGTCTGCGGAGAGTCGCGGCGATCTCCCGCCGCAGCGATCCGTCGCCCGCAATCTCCAGTTCGACGGACGGCTGCGCGCGGTGAGCGAGGCGGAAGCCTTCGACGAGCGGGAGCGGCCCCTTCAGGTGTTCGAGTCGCGCGGCGAAGCCGAATCGGACGGACTCCGGCGCGGAGCCCGGCGGTTGTGGCGGCGGCCCCGCGCCGTTCGACGTGTCCTGCGAAATGAGCGGCACCACGCGGGGCGGGCGGAGTTGTGGCAACACCCTCATCATTTCGCGCGCGAGGCGCGGCGAGAGGACGGCGACCTCGGCGCACAGTGGCAACACCGAGACGAAGCGCTCGTACACTTCCTCGAAGCCGGGCGGGTGAAAAGGAATGCCGACTTCTTGGTAGATGACGGGAATGCCGGCGGCGTGTGCGGCGCGGATGATCATCACTGCGCCGGGATCGGGCGTCATGACGTGGAGCACGTCTGGCCGCGCGCGCGTCAGGTGCTCACGGCAGGCGTCATGATAACGCTGTAAAAGGTCGAAGACGAGTCGGCGCGAGTTGCTGCGGATGAGTCGGCTGGCCGGCGAGAACGCGCGCACCGCGCGCAATGCGATCCGGCGACCGGCGGCGAGTGAGGTGCTGAAGGCCGGCGACGCAAGCGAATCGAGCGGCACCCCGGCGGCGCGCAGGCGCGCGGCCAAAGGGTCGTCGCCCGCGGGCGGGTGGACGAGCAGCACGCCCGTCGAGTGGCCGGCAGCTTTAAGCTCGACCGCATAGGTGACGGCGATCTCGTCGGCCCCGCTGATCGGCCCCGCGAAACTGTTTTTACAAAAAAGAACCTTCACTTAACTTCTTTCGCTCACCCTTTAGGTTCGACCAACCGCCGGCGACTCCCGCGCGCGGGGCAGCGACATGAACCGCGTCTGGTGTTTGACCGCGGCGTGCAAATGCCGCGCGAGGGCGGAAGAACCTTGCCCCGAGGCGGGTGTCGCGCGCCGGTAAACGCAGACGGGGCGCTCGTCCACGACGACCGGGCGCACCTCCGCGATACGCATCCACATGTTCCAGTTGTCAATACCCGCCAAGTGCCGGTTGAAGAGGCCGACCTTGAAGAAGCAGCTTTTACGCACCACGACCGAAGCGGGCAGAAGGTGTAGGTTCAACTTTTAATTGGCGATTGGGGGAAAACGGATGTGCTGCCTTCAATCAAAAATCGTCAATCAAAAATCATTCTAATTTCCTAACTTCCCAGTCGAGGATCGGCGTGATGACGCCGAGGCGACGCCGGTCTAGCGGATTACCGACGACGCTCACACGGAGGTCAACAGATTCTCGTTCGACTCCATCTGTTTTCCCGCCGCGCGCCGACCGTCACGAAGAGATTCCCGCAACTTCAACCCCTTCCCCGGAATCTGACAGGCCGACAGGTGGCGGCCTTCTTCTGGCCGCGCCTTCCCCGTCCACTCATCCGGCGTGTCTGTGTGGCCGCTTGTCAAGACGATTTGCCTGACTCCCAGACAATAGGCAACACATCACAGCCCCCGCTGTAGACTGCCCTCAAGAGGTCTCAGAGATGTGTGAGCAGTCTTCCGATAGTTATACAGCGCGTCACTTGAACCGCCCAGCAGTCAGGGCCGCGTCCGCAGGTGAAGAGAGGAATTTCCCTCCTCGGCACGAAGTCAAAGGGGGAAGTAGCGCGGTGAGGCATGTGCTTCTTAACGCGGAAAGCGGAAGGGATGAATCCCGGTTTCGGGCGATTCATCCCTTC
>JBOGOY010001002.1:0-1958 GCA_050748185.1 Pyrinomonadaceae bacterium | reverse complement strand
GCTCACATCCTTATTCGGTCGTCTCCGCCACGCCCGAGTCGCTGAGCGCCGTGACGCGCGGACAGTTGACCGACTTTCACCGCACCAAGTTCGTCCCGAACAACGCCGTCCTGCTCGTCGGCGGCGACTTCGATCGCGCACGGATGAGCGCACGCCTCGAACAACTCTTCGGGCCGTGGCAGCCCGGCGCGATTACCATGGAGAGCCATCCGCCGCCGCCTTCGCGCGCGTCGCGGGCTGTCTATTTAGTCGATCGCCCCGGCTCGGCGCAGTCGAACATCGTCGTCGCCAACGCCGCGATCACGCGCACGCACCCCGACTATTTTCCGATGCTCGTGATGCACACGGTCCTCGGCGCGAACGCCTCTTCGCGGCTGTTCATGAATCTGCGCGAGGAGAAGGGCTACACCTACGGGGCTTACACCAGCCTCGACGCGCGCCGCGAGGCCGGCAGTTTCCGCGCCAGCGCGGAGGTCCGCACGCCCGTCACCGGCGACTCGCTCAAAGAATTCTTCTACGAACTAAACCGCATCCGCGAAGCCCTCGTCAGCGAGAAAGAATGGCAGGACGCACAGAGTTATCTGACCGGCATCTTCCCCGTCCGCTTGGAGACGCTCGACGGGCTCATCGACCAACTGACCCAGATCAGGATGTACGGTTTGCCCACGGATTATTTAAGCACCTACCGCGAACACATCATGGCGGTGACGCGCGAGGAGGTGTTGCGCGTCGCGCGCACGCACGTCCGGCCTGCGGAGGCGGCCATTATCATCGTCGGCGATGCGGCGGCCCTGCGCGAGCAGGTGCTCCCTTACGCGGACGACATCGAGCTTTACGACAACGCGGGACACCGCAAGGAGGGCTAAAGAAATGGCGAATGACGGTGGCGGCATGGCCGGCAAAGCGACGGGCGAACTGGGCGCGACCAGCGGCCTCTACGGCACTTGGCAACTGGAGGTGAAGACGCCCTTCGGCCAACACCCGGCGACGCTGAACCTCGCGCCGGACGGCACCGGCAACATCGACTCGAAGATCGGCAGCGTCCCACTCGGCAACTTACAGGTCGAGGGGGATGGCTTTACCGCCGATGTCTCCTACCCATATCAGGGACGCACCTACACGGCCAAAGTCAAAGGCCATTCTACCGACGGCCACATCGACGGCACCGTCAACATCGACCTGCCGCTCGCGCCCGCGCTGAAGTTCACGGGTATGAGACAGTAGTCAGTTGTCCGTGATCAGTTGTCCGTGGTTGTGCTGGCCCGGCTTGAAGGGACCACGCCAAGCAATATGCCGCGCAGCCACATGCAACGGACAACAGACAATTGACCACTGACAAACAAAAAAAACCCGCCCGGCGTGCGCTCTCACGCCGGGCGGCATCCACAGGAGAAATACCCAACCTTGTGACCGTCCCCCAGACGGCCGTTGTGGGTTGTTGCTATGCTCGATTTGTTTGACGCCCGAGGCTAAAATCGCGTTGCCTTAAAAACCGGCGTCCGCTGATTGCGCTTTGAAAAAGGTTTGCTTGCCTGTTTGTTGCCGCCAGTCGGCCCGCCTCTCCCCGCTCGTTCAACACTAAATTAATGGAAGGTTCTTTGATGAGAAAACTTTTACTGCTCTGCGCGTTACTCTCGCCCGCGCTCTCCTGCACCCAGCCACAGCCGACGCAGCAGACGACGGCTCCCGAAACTTCCGCCGCCGCGAACAATACTACCGGCAACGCATCCTTTAAGTCGGCGCATGACGCTTACGTCCGCGAGTTTCTGCGCCGCAACCCGACGGTCAACACGTACCTCGGCGGCGCGGGGCTCGACCCGTCGCTCCGAGAGGTGGACGGACGTTTGCGCGATCACTCGGCGGCGGCCCTCACAGCGGAAGATCGCTGGCTCTCGGACGCGCAAAAAACTTTCGAGGCCGTCTCGCCGGCAAGTCTCTCGCCCAACTTGAGAATCGAC
>JBOGOY010001001.1:0-1959 GCA_050748185.1 Pyrinomonadaceae bacterium | reverse complement strand
CCGCGCAGCTTCAAGCGCTCGGGCAGACTCGCCGCGAACTCGATGACGTGGTGATCGAGAAAGGGCGAACGCGCCTCTAAAGAGACGGCCATCGAGGCGATGTCCACCTTGACCAGCAGATCGTTCGGCAGGTAGGTCATCGTGTCGGCCAGCAGCGCCGCATCCACCACGCCCGCGCCGTTCGCGCGCGCAAACCACGGCGCAAGCCAACTCGCGGGGTCGGCGAACCCGCCGGCCTCGCGCCGGAACTCGGGCGTGTAGAGATCATCTTTCGCCGCGCGATCGAGCACACTCACCCAGCGCAGGTAACGCTCGACCGCGGGCAGGCTCGCGGCCTGTAAGAATCGCTTCACGCTCCGCACCCGGCTGCGGCGCAACTCCGGCGAGGGGATCAGATCGAAGGCGTTCCGGATGACGCCCTCACGCAGCGCCTCGGGCAATCGGCGGTAGCGCTCGGCGAGACGCATCGCGGCGTAACGTTCGTAGCCGGCGAAGCACTCGTCGCCGCCGTCGCCGTTCAAGGCGACGGTGACGTGGCGGCGCGTCTCGCGCGCGACGTAATAGGTCGGGATCGCGGACGAGTCGGCGTAGGGCTCGCCGTAGTGCTCGACGAGCGTGGGCAGCACTTCGAGCGCGTCTGGACGGACGATGAACTCGTGGTGCTCGGCCCCGACGTGCTCGGCGACGCGGCGTGCGTGGTGCAACTCGCTGAAGTCCTGCTCCTCGAAGCCGATGGAAAAAGTCTTGACCGGCTCGGCACTCTCCTGCGCCATCAGCGCGACGACCGCCGACGAGTCCACGCCGCCCGACAGAAAAGCGCCGAGCGGCACCTCGGACATCAGGCGCACGCGCACCGCGTCGCGCAGCAGTTCGACGACGCGCGCCCCCGCTTCTGCTTCGCCGATGTCGAGTTTTTTAGAAAAGTCTGGCTGCCAGTAGCGCGCTCGCTCCAACTCACCCGTGCGCGGGCGGTAGCGCAGCGTGTGTCCCGGCTCCAGTTTCCTGATCTGACGATAGGCCGTCAGCGGCGCGGGCACGCACATGAACGTGAGGTAATGGTGCAGCGCCTCTCGATCGACTTCGCGGCTTACCTCCGGGTGCTTCAAGAGCGCCTGAAACTCGGAGCCGAAGACCAACCCGCCCGGCGTCTCGGCGTAGAGCAGCGGTTTTTTGCCGACGCGATCACGGGCAAGCAGCAGTTCTTCGCGCCGTTCGTCCCAGATGGCGAAGGCGAACATGCCCCGCAGATGTGTGGGGCATTCCGTGGGGCCATACTCGTCGTAAGCGTGAAGGACGACTTCCGTGTCCGAGTCGGTGTAGAAACGATGGCCGCGCTTTTCCAGTTCGGCGCGCAAGGGCCGGTAGTTGTAGATTTCGCCGTTGAAGACGATCCAAGCGGAGCGCGCTTCGTTGTGAATCGGCTGCTGGCCCCCGCTGAGATCGATGATTGCGAGCCGGCGCATGGCGAGGCCCGTCGCGCCTTCGAGGTAGAAACCGTCCTCGTCGGGGCCGCGATGACGGATCGCCTCGCACATCCGCCGTAACACCACCTCGTCAACCGCGCGTCCGTCGCGGCGCGCCTCTCCGACAATCCCACACATATATTTACTTTAAAGTGACAAGTGACAAGTGACAGGTGACAAGTTAAAACAGTGATGAGTGGCAAGTGATCGGAACGAATAGTCTGCCTCATGTCACTCGTCACCTGTCACTATTCACTCTCTTCTCCTGTCACCTGTCCCTTCTGAATATTTAAGCCTTCCGCGGTGCGGACGCGCCCGCCGGTCTCCCCGCTGCCGCCGTCGCCGCTGTCAGCCCTTTGTTCGAATGATTTAACTGCCTCACCTGTCGCAGCCTGTCTTCTCTTCTCTCTCGAAGCAGCACCAGTCCCACCGCCACGAAGATGAAGTAGAAGACCAGCAACTGCGACCGCTGCCGGTACGCCGTCCCCACGTTCCC
>JBOGOY010001000.1:0-1960 GCA_050748185.1 Pyrinomonadaceae bacterium | reverse complement strand
GTTCTCATAATCGACATCGCGCAACTTTAACTTCGTCAGTTCCGAGACGCGGACGCCGGTGCCGTAGAGCATTTCGAGGATGGCGCGGTCGCGCTTGCCGAGATCGGACGCGGTGTCGGGCGTCTCGATGAAGCGCACCATATCTTCGACCGTGAGATGATTGGGGAGCTTCTTGTCCAGCCGCGGCGTGTTGACGAGCTTCGCCGGGTTCATTTCGACGACGCCCTCACGGATCAGAAACTGGAAGAAGGTCCGCAGCGCGGCGAGTTTGCGCGCGATCGAGGTCTTCTTCTTCTGCGCGGTATGGAGCGTCGAGAGCCATTCGCGGATCGAGATGTGATCGATCTGCCTGATGTCGGGCTGGCGCTGGCGCGCGCCGGTCGCCGGGTCGGCGGGCGCGAGGTGGTCGTGAAACTGCGTGAGATCGATCCGGTAATTTCTGAGCGTGTGCTCGCTGACGTTGCGCTCGTAGCGCAGGTGCTCGAAGAACTGCTCGAGTAGTTGTTCGATCATAGGGAAGAAATGATGAATGATGAATGATGAATGATGAATGATGAATGAAAAGCAGCACATCTTTTATTCATCATTCATCATTCATCATTTCGCATTCACGCCTTTTGTCTACGCGGGTAGTAGCCTTTGCGCGCGCGGACGCGCATGTTGGGGCGCGTCGGCACGCGGACGCTGATGACGCGGAAGAGATTATCACGGCGCTCTTCGGTCGGGTAGTAGCTGATCACATACTGGTGCGCGAGATCGGCGGCGATCTGTGTGAAAGCGGGGGCGAGATCGCCCACGGCCTTCGGCACATAGACCGAGCCACCGGTTTGTTCGGCGAGGTCTTGCAGGCGGCGTTCGGCTTGCAGGTCGTGGAGGTTGGCGCTGTCGTTGACGCCGGTCTGGATGGCGTACACCTGACAGTCGGCGGCTTGCACGCGCCGCAACGTCTCGGCAAAGCCGAGGTAGCTCGACGTGTCCGTACCGTCCGAGATGATGATGATCACTTTGCGTCCACGCTGGAGACGCAGGTAGTTAGCGGCTTCGGAAACAGTGTCGAGCAGCGCGGTCGCGCCGTCCGGCTCGCCGAAATTCTCGATGGCCCTGACGAGCGTCTGGACGTCTCCGGTGAGTGGCTGCGCGAAGATGGGGTCGGTCCAGATCGAAAAGATGGCCGCGCGATCCACGGGGCGCAGGACGTTGCGGAAGAAGCGCACGGCGGCCTGACGTTCGAGTTCGCGCGAGGCGCGCTGGCTGTAGCTGTTGTCGAACAGCACGGCCATCAGCACCGGGGTCTCGGCCCGCGTCAACTCACCGATCGGTTTCAACTGCCCGTCTATCAACAACTCGAAATCCTTTGGCCCGAGATCGGTGACGGCCTTCCCCGTCTGGTCCAGCACGGTCGCCGTGACGGGGACGAGGTTCGAGTTGACGCGGATCACTTCGTCCGGGTCGATCTCGCCGTTCGGCGTCGTCGCGTCTTCGGCCGTTGAACCGAGAGAGGGGACAAACACAGGCGACGGCAGCAGGCCGGGCGAGTCGGGCGTGATGGGCTGACCGGGTTGATCCGAGGCCGGCCGGGAGGAAGACGGCGGCGACGGAGCGGAACGCCGCGGACGCTGGGCGTTGCCCTCCCTGCCATCTGCCGGCTTTGGGCGCGCGCGACCTGATTGAGAGTAGAGCGGTATGGGCGCGAGGAGCATCAGCAGTATGAGAGAAAGCGAGACGAGCGTTGTGCGCTGTCGCGATCGGGCCGAGCGGATTTGTGGCAGGCTCAATGGAATGGCCGGGTAGCGACCTTTCACCGCAGAGGCGCGAAGTTCACGCAGAGGGGACGCAGAGAATTGTTTTGAAATATCAAATTTGAGATTTGAAATTTCTGCGTGGAGATGAGCCCTCGGTGCTTCGCCCGCGCCCCCGCCGCTTCGCTGCGTCGGGTTCGCTTTGGCCCGCCGCCCAACCA
>JBOGOY010000999.1:0-1961 GCA_050748185.1 Pyrinomonadaceae bacterium | reverse complement strand
CGCAGATACTGCCGCATCCCATCGGCGCTTTCTTGATGGATGCGGCCGTGACCGGGCAGCACCCACTCGAAGCGGTAATCGAAGAGCTTTCGCATCGAGCGCGTCTGCTCGGCCCAAGAGTACCAGCAGGCGTTGCGAAAGGCAGTCAACGTCTCGCGCGTGGGGGACCAAGCGAGGTGATCGCCGGTGAAAAGAAACTTGTCTCGGTAGAGCAAAACGGCGTGACCCCGCGTGTGGCCGGGCACGGGGACCGCAATCAGTTCGTCGTCTAAAGCCACGGCTTCCCCGCCCTCGATGACGCGCTCGACGCCGAACCGGCGCGCTCCGTCGGCCGCGTGCATGACCCGCGCACAGCCGAATTTTCGGGTGAACCGTTCGTGATCCGCAATGTCGTCCACGTGAGTCAAGAACATCTGCCGCACGCCGCCCAGCGCTTCGATCTTTTTCACCAGTTGCGAGGCGAAGCGCGGCGAATCGACGAGGACGTTCCCGCCCTGCGCGTCCGGCCGCACAATTAGATAGCTCCACGCGCCGAAACTGTCCTTCGAGGTGAAGCCGCAGAAATAGACGTTCTCCGCGATCAATTGCGGGAACGCTTCGACGCCCGCCCGCGCATCATATCTTTGATTGTCAGTGCCGATCGACGCGGTCGGGCACGCGACCAACGCCATCAGAGCGCGGCGCGCTTCGTCCGCTGTGCCCGGCTGGCGATAGACGCTCGACTGGTCCCCATGATCGCGAAACGTCTCCGGCGCGATCTGCCGGCACGCATCGCAGTCGATGCACGTCGCGTCCACGTAAAAATCGCCCGCTTCGTTTTCCGGCAATCGCTTTTTCGGGTCGGCCATACGTCTCAGTCTAAAGTCCAAAGTCCAAAGTCCAAAGTCGAAGAAGTGCACTGGGACTTTGGACCTACTTCCCTAACCATTCGATCAGCAGCAGCGACAGCCGCGACATCAGCAGGTGGCCGGGGTTTTCGACGGTCCAGATGATGTCGGGCATCTCGTCGGTGGTGATCGACATGGCGATGCGGCCACGCTTGGTGTAGAGGATGCCGACGTCGCTGCGGAGGCGATCGAGCGCACCCGACTTGGTCGCCATCTCGACGCCGGTGAGCGTGCGGCCGAGCCCGCGCTGATCCTGTTCGCGCTTGAGCAGGTCGATCATCTCCTTCGAGGCCGCCGGGCTGACCACTTCGCCGCGTTCGAGCTTTTCCAGCAGCAGGACCATCTCACGCGGGGTCGTGACGCCGAGGCCGTAAGGTTTGAGTTGCGGGTCCATGCCCGCACGGCTTTCGCCACCACCGAAAACTTTGCGGAGCGCGCGCGTCTGCTTCAAGCCGAGCGCATCCATCCGCGCGTTGACGGCGTCGGCCGTCAGCACGTCGAGCACGAGGTTCGTCGCCGTGTTATCGCTCACGACGATCATCAGCGTCACGGCGTCGCGCAGCGTCGGCTTCAACCCGTCGGAGAACTCGAACAGGATGCCCGAGCCGCCGACTTTCTTCTCCTTCGTCAGCAGCAACTCGTCCGACCACTTCGCTTTGCCTTCGGCGACGCGCGCG
This sequence comes from Pyrinomonadaceae bacterium, assembly GCA_050748185.1. Classification (GTDB taxonomy): domain Bacteria; phylum Acidobacteriota; class Blastocatellia; order Pyrinomonadales; family Pyrinomonadaceae; genus JACCRA01. The sequence continues at coordinate 397 of JBOGOY010000999.1, read as the reverse complement.
AACGCCTCGACCATGATCGGCACTTTGATCGTGCTCGCCGTGCGGACGCGCTCGTCGGCGTTCAACTCGTAGGTCGCGCCGGTGTCGAGATTTTTAGCAAAGAGCCAGACCTTGCCTTTGAAACCGGCGACCTCGGCTCGCACTTGCGCGTCGAGCTTCGTCGGCGCGTTCGCGTTCGGATTTGTGGTCGCGGGTTGTGCCGAGACGGGCGGCGATGTAACCGCCTGAGCTTTCGCGGCCGGAGCGGCGAGCGCCGGTGTCAAAATCAGGGTTAGAGCAGACAACATTCGACGGCAAAACATAGTTATGGTTCTTCCTTTTTGGACTTGTGCAGCAGCTCAACCCGGGAGAGCGCAGCGTGACCTGCACCTGCTTGCTAACGCTCGCGGTACTGCGC
>JBOGOY010000998.1:0-1963 GCA_050748185.1 Pyrinomonadaceae bacterium | reverse complement strand
CGTGACGGTCGAAGCAAATGCGCGGCGGGCGGTAGATGAAACCGTCGATTGGGCCAGCGGGCTGGATGTGCTCGTCAATGCGGCGGGCATCCTCGCGAGCGGGAGCGTCGAGCAGACGACGCTTGCGGCGTGGGACCAGATGTTGAACGTCAACCTGCGCGCCGTCTTTCACCTGATGCAACTCGCCGTCCCGCATCTTGAAGCACGCCAAGGTAACGTCGTCAACGTCTCGAGCGTGACGGGCCTACGCGCCTTTCCCGGCGTGCTGGCTTACTGCGTCTCGAAGGCCGGTGTGGACCAGTTGACGCGCTGTGCGGCGCTCGAACTGGCCCCGAAGGGGATTCGCGTCAACGCCGTCAACCCCGGCGTGGTCCGCACCGAAGTGCACCTGCGCGGCGGGATGGACCCTGACGCTTACTCACGGTTCCTCGAACACTCGAAGACCACGCACCCGCTCGGGCGCGTCGGCGATGCCCGCGAGGTGGCCGAGTTGATCCTCTTCCTCGCCTCGGACCGCGCCGCGTGGATCACCGGCGCGACCTACTCGATCGACGGGGGGCGGGCGCAGACCTGTGCACGCTAGCTCGTCCGGGCGATAGTCGCCAGCCGGTTCGCTTTTTCAAGTTTTACAAACAGGTAAGCCGGATGCCCAGCGATCAGGCGAAGCGGGTTGCCCTGTGAGGGCGCTGCCTTTGCCGTGCGGTTTCAGTAAGTGTTGGAGTTGGAATTGGTATTGTTGCCCTGCTCTCCCGCGTTGGCATTGTTGGCGTTCGCATTGGTCCCCTTCAATTGTCGCTCCAGTTTCTTCTTCTCGGCCTCGACGCGCGCTTTTTGGCGCTGGTGGTCCTGCTTGGCCCGGTCGAGGGCTTCCTGCGAGCGGAAGTCGTTGGGATCCAGTTCGAGCGCCTGCTGGAAAGACTTGACGGCCTCCTGATAGCGCGCGAGGCGGTTATAGGTCATGCCCATTTCGTAGTGGACGTAGCTGTCCGGGTCTTTCAGCCGGTTGGCGCGGCGGAACGCCTCGATCGCCTTCTGATACTCGCCGACTTTGGCGTAGGCCTCGGCCAGATTCAACTGCACGTCCGGATTCTTCTCGTCCTTGCGGGACATCTTCTCGTAGGCCTTGACCGCGGCCTCGTAAGCCTTCTCCGAGTCTTCGCGCCGGCCCAGCGCGTTGTAGGTGAGCCCCATGCGGAGATGCGCCTCGCCGTAATCGGGGTCGAAGTCGAGGGCTTTTTGGTAAGCCGCGAGCGCTTCCTCGTCACGATCCTTTTGGTAGAGGTCATTCCCCAATGTCACGTAGCCTGCGGCGTCGGACGCTCCGGAGGCTTCTTGTTTCGCCGGGGCGGACGCGCCGTCCTGTGAAGGGGCGCTGGGGTTGGCCGAAGCAGCGGCGTCCGGCTGCGTCTGGCCGTGACGCGAACAGGCGGAAATGATCGGCAGAAAACAGCAAATGGCGAAGACGAAAGCTTTCATACCCGAGGCCTCGTGTGTAGATATTTTTGGCACAATTTAGAGAGGTCTGCGGGAAGATTTTAACTGGAATGCCCACCGGCCTGCCAGTCCGGCCGGCGCTGGGACACAGAAAATATGCGCCGGGGTGTTGAGGCGAGACATGCGGCAAGTTAAAGACGAGAAAAGAGGCGACCGACTCCCCCAAGCCTGCCGCCCCTAATTCTCGTCCAGTTGCCGTAAAAGGATAGAGAAAGAATACTTGAAAGCAGGAAGCATTTGGTTGCAACTGTGTTGCAATACGCTTGTTTATTTATGACATCAGGAGGAGAGCGCGACAGAGCGTGGATCTGAAATCATTGCCAGATGCTCGGCGGGAGTAGAAAATCTTCCGGGCTTAACCGATATTCGTCACGATGCGTCCGGCAGGAGGAATATTTGATGAATGTGTTGGTGCTTAACAGCGGCAGTTCTTCCGTCAAGTTTCAACTTATCGTCACCGATCTCGACA
>JBOGOY010000997.1:0-1966 GCA_050748185.1 Pyrinomonadaceae bacterium | reverse complement strand
GTCGAAGCGCGTCTCGAAACGCAGGTCGCGGTTGGTGATGATGCCGACGAGGTGGCCGTCTTCGTCCACGACGGGCACGCCGCTGATCTTGTAGCGCTCCATTACGCCGAGCGCGTCACTAACAGGACGGTCGGGGCGGATCGTGACGGGATCGACGATCATCCCTGATTCGGAGCGCTTTACCTTGTCCACCTCCTCGGCCTGCCGCTCGATCGAAAGGTTCTTGTGGACGACACCGATGCCGCCCTGCTGCGCGATGGCGATGGCGAGCGCGGCCTCGGTGACGGTGTCCATCGCCGCCGAGCAGAGCGGGATTTGCAAAGAGATGTTGCGGGTGAACTGCGTCGAGGTGTCGGTCTCGTTGGGCAGCACGTCCGAGCGGCCCGGCACGAGCAGCACATCGTCAAAAGTCAGTCCTTCGATGAGATCGTTGGTGAGCATAAGGTCCGGAATACTACTCCCCCTCCGTGGGCGCGCCTGCCGCGGTGGTGGCCCGCTCGGCTCCGCGTGAAATTTTTTCGTATGAGAACTTGCGCCGGTTGTGTGAAAGCGTGAGCGTAGCAAAGCGCGCGCGCGGGAAGCAAGCGGCGGGCAGGGTGAGACGGGGGTTATTCATTCTCAGATGTTATGGAGCCAAAGTAGCCAGTAGCCAATAGGGATTGACTCCGCGGGTAGTTGGCCACCGCGCCCGGTCCGCCTTTCTCATAGTAAGATGTTCTACTGACTATTGACTACTGACTACTAACTCAAAAGTGACGGGTGACAAGTGACAGGTGACAAGAAGCGACGAAAATCGCGGGCGTAACAGCAGCATCTAAAACTTTCGGGCCGCACCCGTGTGGCTCGGAGCGTTGGCTCCACGTCGCGCACAAACCGACACCTCCTGTCACCGTTGACCTGTCACTGTTGAGTACTAAGAACCCGTTCGCTACCGCTCCCGGTTCTGACCCGCCTCGCTACGCGATTACCTGAATTTTAGTCACCCGCGGGCCATGTCTGTCGCTACCCTTACGGCTGCCTGAGTTGTTGGAATTCTTCTTTGGTGAGGACGAGTTCGATGAGCGGCTTGCCTTTGGTGTCGGCGGGCGTGGTGACGGGTTGGCCGTTGACGGTCACTTCGAGGGCGCTGGCCTTGCCCTTGGACCATTGCAGCAAGAAGCGATCCCGCGGCGTGAACTCTTTAACCTCGTCGGCGGCGAGCGTGCCGTTGGTGGTTTCCTGCTCGTCCACGCGCGAGCGGATCCACACCTCTTCGCCCTTACTCCGCACCCTGATATTCCACGCCCCTGCGGCGGCGGCGGCGGGGGCCGCGCCGCCATCCCCCGTTGACGTGTCGGACTGAGACACACCGCCGCCGCCGTCCGGTTGCGGCTGCGTCGTTGCCGGCGCAACGCCGCCCTCCTGCGCCGCCTGCGGCTCTCCCGCCTGCGTGCGGCGCTGGTAGTAGTGGAGCCCGGCGTAAACGCCGAGGGTCAGGACGGCAAGGATCAGCGCGCTAATGAGCGCCGTGACAAGTGGGGAGCGGGCCGAGTCGGCGTTGGAATAGACGCGCGAATGCTGGCGCGTGGCGGGGAAGTCTTCGGGCGTCTCGCCGCGCTCGCGCGCCGTCTGCCCGTAGAGATTGAGAGCCTCCTGCTCGTCGAAACCGACCTCGCGGGCGAAGGACTTAACGAAACTGCGGTTGAAGATGCCGCCGGGCAACGGCTTGTAGTCGTCGGCCTCGATGGCTTCGAGGTGGCGGCGGGAGATGCGTGTGCGGTCAGCGAGTTCGCGCAGCGAGAGGCCGCGCTCTTCGCGCGCGCGGCGGAGGCGTGTCCCCAAAGATGATAAGTTGTCGTCCTCCACGTTTCGCGCCTGCCCTTCGAGGTGCTGTTTCAGGGGGTTCCACGTTCACCCTGCGCTTCGGCGGCAAGGAACTCGCGGTGGCCGTGTCGCTGCAATGTCTGGCGGGAGCCCAGCCCTCCGT
>JBOGOY010000996.1:0-1968 GCA_050748185.1 Pyrinomonadaceae bacterium | reverse complement strand
ATGGTATGTCGCGTCAAGTTGCCTCCTGCATCTTCAACGGAGTAAGAAATTGGCTCCATCATTTTAGCCGAAAGTGGCGCTTGCGGGCAGGCCAATGTCTGATACATTAACCCGCGCCCGGAAGTGATGATAACGGCGGAATGCCGGCCGCGCGTCTTGCGGCGCGAACAACTCCGGCGGATGAAAGCGTGGGGAACGGAAATGATAAGGCTCAGTGTCAATTTGAATAAAATCGCGCTCCTCAGGAACGCGCGGACGATCGGCATTCCGAGCGTCTCGAAAGCGGCGCGCATTTGCGTGAGCGCCGGCGCCCACGGCCTCACCGTTCACCCGCGCCCCGACGAGAGACACATCAAACCCGCGGACGTTACGGAACTGGCCGATCTCCTCTTAGCCACGCCGCACGTCGAACTGAACGTCGAGGGCAACCCGTTCCCGTCGTTCATGGAGTTGGTTCGCCGAGTGAGGCCGGCGCAGTGCACGCTGGTCCCCGACGATCCCGGCGCCTTCACCTCGGATCACGGCTGGGAATTGGCGGAGCAGGGAGCGCGGCTGAAGCCAATCATCGAGGAGTTGAAAGGTTTGGGAATTCGGGTGAGCCTCTTTCTGGACCCCGATCTCGAACAAGTGGAACGAGCCGGAGAGATCGGTGCGGATCGAATCGAGTTGTACACCGAGCCTTACGCCGCGGCTTACCACGGCGGCGAGTCGGAAACAATCTTCGCACAATTCGCGCACGCGGTGGAGAAGGCGCGTGCGGTCGGCTTGGGCGTGAATGCCGGTCACGATCTGAATCTGGAAAACCTCGGCAAGTTCTGCACGATCCCACACGTCGCGGAAGTTTCGATCGGTCATGCGCTCATCGCGGACGCTTTGGAAGTCGGGCTGGGCAACGCCGTTCGGGCTTACTTGTCAGTAATTGAGAAAACGCGGCCCGCGCCGGCAGGTGGGCGGGCGTGAAAGGTAGGGCGAAGATGAAACAGGTGGAAACGTTCAACGGCAGGGACCAATTTACGCCGACGGAGCGGACGGACGTCAGGCGTCTGCCACAGCGCGGCAGTTACGAGCGCGAAGTCGTCTATCGCATCCTCGACGAAGGGTTGGTGTGCCACGTCGGGTTCGTTGTCGAAGGGCAGCCATTCGTCATCCCGACCGGCTATGGCCGCGCGGGCGACACGCTCTACCTGCACGGCGCACGAGCTAGCCGGATGATGAAGTCTCTGGCCGGCGGCCGCGAAGTCTGCGTCACCATAACGCTGCTCGACGGTCTGGTGTTGGCGCGCTCGGCGTTTCACCATTCGATGAATTATCGCTCGGTGGTCGTCTTCGGCCGCGCGCATGAAGTAACCGATCGCGTGGAGAAGACCGAAGCGCTCAGGCTCTTCACTGAGCACATGGTCCCCGGCCGTTGGGCGGATGTGCGCCCGCCGACCGCGGCCGAGTTGAATGGGACCACCGTGTTGGCCCTGCCGCTGGCCGAAGGCTCGGCGAAAATTCGCACCGGCCCGCCCGTCGGCGAAGAAGATGATTTTCACTTACCGCACTGGGCCGGCGAACTCCCACTGCATACGGTTGCGTGTCGGCTGATTCCCGATCCGCAATTGCGCGTAGGTGTCCAAGAACCAAGCTACCTTGAAGGTTATGATCGCGCACGTATCGCCGCGTCGCGCGCGAAAGAGTAGAGAGGGCGTGACGCAAAGAGTTTGACGGCGGGCGCTTGAGAAAATTCGTCGCGCCCGCCGACTATCGACTAAGCAAAAGAGCCGCAGTCGTGCGTCCGACCGCGGCTCTCGTTTTTATTACATAACTATTACCGTCCCTCCGCACTCACGAGCATGAAGTGAATGTTTATCAATCGCTATAACTCGACTTTATCCAATTTGGTAAGGCGGCAAGGGGCGTGGAATGTGGCTTTATTTCCGCCACTTCCGCATTAGGCCATGTCAGCTTGAAGGGCAGACATCACGA
>JBOGOY010000995.1:0-1972 GCA_050748185.1 Pyrinomonadaceae bacterium | reverse complement strand
CTTCAGCTATGATTTAGCTGAAGGCTGAAGGCTGAAAGCTGTTTACTACCCGAAAACATGGTAGCCGCCCATCAGTCGGGTGCCTAAGAAAGTGAAAACGACGAGGGCGAAGCCGGCGACGCCGACCCACGCGGCTTTGCGTCCGCGCCACTGGGCGCGGTAGTGGATCATCGTTAGGTAGAGCAGCCATGTCAGCAGCGCAAAGACCTCCTTCGGATCGTTGTGCCAGAGACGCCCGCTGCGGGCCGAAGACCAGACGACGCCGGTGATGATGCCGAGCGACAGCAGAGTGAAGCCGACGCCGGCCGCCGTCTGCCCGATGTCGTCCACGGTCGAGAGCGACGGCAGCCGGTGGAAGAAGGCGCTGAAGGTTTTCAGTTTCAACTCGCGCTCTTGCCAGAGGTACATCACGCTCGCGGCGAAGACGACGAAGAAGGAAGCGTAGGAGAAGATGAGCAGCGTCGTGTGGACGGGGAACAGCCACCACGCGACGCCCTCCGTCACCGCGCCGGCCGCGGCCGGCGCTTCGCCGCCATCACGCGCGAGCGCGGCCACCGTCAGCAGCACGCAGACGAGCGGGAGCGTCAGCGTCCCGAGCGCCTTCGCGCCGTAGCGGTAGAGCGCGAGGGCGTAGGCGACGACGAGCGTCCATGCAAGGAAAGAGAGCGTCTCGCGCAGGCCGAAGAGCGGGTAGTGGCCGTCCTGCACCCAGTCGAGCGCGAGCGCGGCGGTGTGCAGCGCGAACCCGGCGGCGAGCGACACGGAGGCCGTCCGCTCGACCGAGCGGCGCTTGTTGATGAACGCGAGTACGATGTGAATGGCGGCCACCACGTAGGCGGCGAGCGCGCCAAGCAAGAGAGGTTTCATCGGCGGTCACGACTGATTGGCGTCGGCTTCAGGCCGTCATTTTAGAGTAACGGCAGGGGGCGAGCAAGGAGGGGAACTAATGAATGATGAATGCGAAATGATGAATGATGAATAAGACGCGCGCTTCCTCGGTTCAATTCATCATTCATCATTCCGCACTCATCATTTGATAGGAAGGGCGGGGACGTGCGAAACTTCCACCCGCCGCAAGATTTATTTCTCCTTTATCGGAAAAGGCCAAGTTCAGATGCCGACGCGCGAAGAGGCTTGGGAGTTGCTGTGCGAGTACACGAAGGGCGATAGCCTGCGGCGGCACGCGCTGGCCGTCGAGACGGCGATGCGCGCCTGCGCCCCGCGCTATGACGGCCCCGACGCCGATCCGGATGAGTGGGGGTTGGCGGGCCTGCTCCACGACTTCGACTACGAGATGTTTCCGACCGAGCACGAGCACCCTTACAAGGGCGCGAACATTATGTGTGGGCGCGGCTATCCAGACCACATCATCCGCGCCATCATGGGCCACGCCACCTACACGGGGGTGCCGCGCGACACCGCGATGGCGCGGGCGCTCTTTGCGACCGACGAACTGTGCGGCTTCCTCGTCGCCTGCGCGCTCGTCCGGCCGTCTCGGAGCCTCGACGACATGGAAGTCTCTTCCGTCAAGAAAAAGCTCAAGGACAAGGCCTTTGCGCGCACCGTCAACCGCGACGACATTCAACAAGGTGTCGCCGAGTTGGGCGTCAATTTGGACGAGCACATCCGGTTTGTGATCGACGCGCTGCGGCCGGTGCAGCGGGAGATCGGTTTGCAGAGCTTGAGTTGAGAGAAACTGAGTAAGCAATCAGGTGACGGGAACGCATTTACCGCGGAGTCGCGGAGGAAGCGCAGAGGGCCGCGGAGAGTCGGGGTGGCTTGAGCGATTCGGGCGACGGCTCGACGGAACGGGATTGTGGAGATGCAGGTGTAAACGCGGCGACTATAGACCTCTTGCAAAAGTCTGATAGATGATGCGACAAGTAGCTCACAAGGAAAGGTCTTGATGAGCTACGAACAAATAAAGAAGTTGCGACCCGTTGACTTCAAACGCTACTGCGGAGTCAAACCC
>JBOGOY010000994.1:0-1979 GCA_050748185.1 Pyrinomonadaceae bacterium | reverse complement strand
CTGTTGCTCCTGCACGGCGGCGATGGTCTGCTGTTTTAACTTTTCTAGTTCGTCCTCGGGAAACGCGGGCTCGCGCAGCATCTCGGCGAGGGCGCCGACGACGAGGCGCAGGTCTTTCGCCAACGCGCGGCCCGAGACGTTGACGGCGAACGGATCGGCGGAAAATTCCAACTCTGCGCCGACCCGTTCGAGGTCGCCCGCGAGTTGGAGCTTGCCGCGTCGTCTGGTCCCACGCTCAAGCATCTCGGCGGCGAGCGTGGCGAGGCCCGGCTGTTCGCGCGGCTCGAAGTAGGAGCCGGCGCGCAGAGAGGCCCGCAGCGCGAAGATCGGCGTCGCCCGGTTCTCTAGCGCGAGGAGCGTCGCGCCGTTTTGTAACTCGGTGCGCCGCACGCGCGCGGCGATGTCGGAACGCCCGGCGCTACTACTACTACTACTACTGCGCGGCGTGTTCGGGCGTGCGGCGTCGGAAGACTTGCCAGCGTGGGCTTCCAGCGCGACCGTTTCGCGGGTGTCAGCCTTCGTCTCAGACATGGCCGTTGGTCCCCTCCTCCTGCGTCTGCTTCGGGATGAAATGGCCGATGGTGCGCGTGTCTTCCTTGAAGTAGCGCTGGGCCACCCTCTGCACGTCTCCGGGCGTGACGCGCTCGATGTTCGCCGCATAGTCCCGGTAGAAGCGCCAGTCGGCGACCGCCTCGGCCTCGGAGAGCTGCGAGGCGACGTTGAACGTGCCGTCTCGGTTGTAGGCCACCTGCGCGACGATCTGCTGTTTCGCCTTCTCGACCTCGTCCGTGGTCAATCCGTCTGCGCCCGCGCGCCGCAACTCGTCCAACATCACGTGCTCAACTTCCGCCGGCTCGACGCCGGGCACGAGGGTCGCATAAGCGTTGAAGAGTCCGGGGTCGCGGAACTGGTCCACGTTGGTGTTGACCGAGACGGCGAGTTGCGTCTCGACGAGCGCCTGATAGAGCCGGCTGGTGACGCCGTGCGAAAGGGCCGCCGAAAGGACCGCGAGCGGGTAGATGTCGTTGACAGCGTCGGCGGGCGGCGCGACGGCGCGGCGGGCCAACTCTTCGTTCGAGAGCACACCCGTCTGACCGAGCGCGGCGGGTGTGCGAAACGCGATCTGGACCAACGCCAGTTCGCCCGCGCGGCGGACTAACAGACGCCGCTCGCCCTGCTGCTCGGGCTCGTCCGTGTAAACTTCGGGGATCGGCGCGGCCGACGGCGGGTGCGCGCCGAAGTGCAGTCGGATGAGCCGGAACGCCTCTGCCGCTTCAAAGTCGCCGACGAGAATGAGCGTCGCGTTGTTCGGGTGATAGAAGGTGTCGTAGAAGGCCTTGAGGCGCGTGGTCGGGACGTGTTCCACGTCCGCGCGCCAGCCGATCGTCGGGTGATGGTAAGGGTGCTCGCGAAAGGCCGCGGCGTAGACGGCCTCGTCGAGCACGAGCGAGGGCTCGTTCTGGCCCATCTCCAATTCGTTCCTGACGACCGTCATCTCCGACTGCCGATCTTCGTCGGCGATGAAGGAATTTCGCATCCGGTCGGCTTCGAGTTTGATCGCCAGTTCCATCTGATCGCTCGGCACCGTCTCGTAATAGTTGGTCCGGTCGTACCACGTGGTCGCGTTAAAGTCGGCTCCGATCTTCTGGAGCGTCGCGGCGATCTGCGTATTGACGGCCTTGTTAAAAGTCGGCGTGCCCTTGAACAGCATGTGCTCCAAGAGGTGCGTCGAGCCGGTATGTCCGACTGCCTCGTTGCGCGAGCCCACGCGATAGAGCACACACACCGTCACCACCGGCGCGACGCGGTTCTCGACCAGCAGGATTTTCATCCCGTTCGACGCGAGCCGGTACTCGCCGATTCCGTCCGCTTCCGTCACGAATTGAATCCCTTCGGGTAGTTGCTCTGGCTGCAAAGTCTTCACTCCGTTGGCTGGATTTCGGGTTTCAGGGGTGAGGTTAAAGGACTAAGCCCTAAAC
>JBOGOY010000993.1:0-1982 GCA_050748185.1 Pyrinomonadaceae bacterium | reverse complement strand
GGGATAACGTGCACGCTGACGAGTTCGCCGACCCGCCGGGCGGCGGCCGCGCCGGCGTCGGTCGCGGCCTTCACCGCCGCCACGTCGCCGCGCACGATCGCGGTGACGAACCCCGCGCCGATCTTCTCGTAGCCGACGAGCGTCACGTTGGCGGCCTTGACCATCGCGTCCGCCGCCTCGATCATCGCCACGAGGCCTTTTGTCTCGACCATGCCCAGTGCTTCCTGCATTCGCAATTCTCCTTCGACTGCTGACTCGAAAATTTCATTCACGGGAACGCCGTGCGCCAGATTACCACACAAGCCGCCGAAACTCTGAAAGACGCCGCGGCGAACAATGTGTCGTTTCCAACAGAAAAATCTGCCACAGAGGGCACAGAGATCACAGAGGAAGGAAAGGTGTGTGACGTTGTCTCTGTGATCTCTGTGCCCTCTGTGGCTAACCCCTTCGGAGGTCTAATGTTCTTCAAGGCCGCCCCTCGCGGACGTGTCGAGCGATGTAGGCGTAGCGCTCGTCGTCAGTCGGCTCAAGCGCATCGTCGAGCCCGCGCCGCTGCCATTCGCGGAACCAGCCGGCCACGAGTTCGGCCTGCTGCTCGACGTTGAGACTGTGCCACGGACGACCGAGTTTGTGCGCGTAGTCGTAAGCCCGCGCGCGGTGGCGCGCCCAGCCCAGCCAGCCCCGCGTTTCCAAGATGTCGCGTGCGCCGTGGTAGCCCTGCGCGAAGAACGACTTGAGCATGAAGCCTTGTGCCGCGCCGCGGGCGTTGTGTCCCTGCCAGACGTGCGTCAACTCGTGAATCAGATGTGCCCGCGCTTTCTCGCCACAGGCTTCCGCGCCCCGCTCGAAAATTTCGCGGTCGCCCCAGTAAATTTTGTAAGCAGCCCGGCGGCGGGAGGGACTGAGGGTTAGAGTCACCGGCACGTCGTTACCCGGCAGATAAAAACTTACGACTCGAATGCGTTCGTAAGGCAGCGTGTCCGCAAAGACCTTGCGCGCCAGTTGCTCTTCCCTGCCGGTCAGCGGGCGACTGGCGCGCCGGCGAGTAAGGCTCCCAAACATTCGTTCGATGCGCGGGGCGCTCACCCATTCAAACGCGCGGCCTGACTCAGCAACTCGACGAGTTCTTCGCGCGACAAACTGATCTTGCCCGCGCCGTTCGCGGCAGCGCGCGGTGTCGCGCTGCCAGCGGCGGCGCGCTGTTCCCCGGTCGCACAGACGACTTGAGTCTCGTGCAGGTAGCCGCACGACTGGCAGCGAGCGCGCTCGTCCAAGTAGCCGGCGCGCTCGCGGATGTCGATCAGCTTTTCGATCGCGTCGGGCGGCAGGTTGCGTGCGCCGCCGAGGATGCGCGCGAGGATCGCGATCTTGGCGGTATGTTCGAGCGTCTCCAAACGATCAAAAGCCTGCCACACGTCCGCGCCGTAGGCGACCGCGCCGTGGTTCGCCATCAGCAGCGCGTTGTGATGCTTGACGAGCGGGCGCATGGCGTCGGTCAGCTCGTCGGTCGAGGGCGTGCCGTACTCGGCGAGCGGGACACAGCCTAAAGTTAAAATCACTTCCGACAAAATGGGCTGATCTATCGCGAGCCCCGCGACGGCGAAGGCCGAGCCGTGCGGCGGGTGCGCGTGGCAGACGGCGCGCACGTCTTCGCGCTCGCGGTAGATGAGCAGGTGCATCGCCAGTTCCGACGACGCGCGCCGATCCGTCAGGGGCTTCCCCGCCGCGTCGGTCACGGCGAGCGAGTCCTCCGTCATCCGGCCCTTCGAGGTCTGCGTCGGCGTCGCCACGATCCGTCCGTCGTCGAGGCGCACGCTCAGGTTGCCGTCCGAGGAGACGACGTACCCGCGCTCGTACATCAACTGGCCGACGCGCACGATCTCGCGCCGCGCTGTTCGTTCGTCCATCACGCTTCAGACTTTAACTCAGTCGAGGCGAAAGACGCACTCCGCGAAACCATGCGTCGGCATGAGTAGGCGACC
>JBOGOY010000992.1:0-1982 GCA_050748185.1 Pyrinomonadaceae bacterium | reverse complement strand
GCCTACAACGGCTTCAACCTGCTCGTCGGCGACGCGGACGTGCTTCACTACTACTCGAACCGCGGCGACGCGCCCCGTGCGGTGGACCCCGGGGTCCACGGCGTCAGCAATCACCTGCTCGATACGCCGTGGCCGAAGGTCGAGCGGGGCAAACGCGCTCTGGCCGGATTGATCGCCGGGGGCGGCCCCGTCGAGGTGGAGGCGCTGTTCGAGATTCTGGCCGACGATGCCCGCGCTCTTGACGACAACTTACCTGCGACGGGCGTCGGGCTAGAGGCTGAGCGGATGCTCTCGCCGGTCTTCATTGTCAGCCCGACCTACGGCACGCGCTCTTCAACCGTCGTGCTGGTCGGGGCGGACGATCGAGTGACTTTCGTCGAGCGCGCCTACGACCCGCGGCCGCGCTCGTGGGCGGAGGCGGATTTTCAATTCCGGTTGGGGGCCGACTGAATGATCGATAAAAATTTGTCACTTACTTACCGCTCGCGCCCGGCGCAACAGGCCGGGCCTGACGCTGCTGCGGCCACCACGCCGCTCCTTCTGTTGCTGCACGGCATCGGCAGCAACGAGGACGACCTCTACGGCCTCGCACCCTACCTCGACCCGCGTTTTCAAGTCGCGAGCGCCCGCGCGCCTTACACGCTGGGACCAATGGCCTACGGCTGGTTCAACATCGAGTACACCGCGCAGGGACTCGTCGCCGATCTCGCACAGGTCGCGCAGAGTTACCAAAGGCTGCTCACTTTCATCGGCGAACTCGCGGACAAGCATGGAGCGGCCCAGTCCGGCGTGTATCTGCTGGGCTTCAGTCAAGGCGCGATGATGAGCCTCTACGTCGCGTTGACGCGGCCCGAACTCGTGGCAGGCGTCGCGGCGTTGAGTGGCCGCCTGCCCGCTCCGGCCCTCGAACATCTCGCCGCGCACGAAGCCTTGACCGGCCTGCCCGTCCTCGTCACGCACGGCACACAAGACCCCGTGATCCCCGTCGCCCACGCTCGCGAAGCGCGCGCCGAACTGGAGCGCCTCCCGGTCGATCTCACTTACCGCGAGTACCCGATGGGCCACGAAGTCTCGATGGAGAGCCTCGCCGACGTCCGCGCGTGGCTGTCGGCGTTGCTCGGATCATAGCCGAGCGAGGGGTGTTGTGGTGAGGGCGGCTCAGTAATGGTAGCGGGCCTGAAGAAAATCGATGCGCGTTGCGCTGACGAGATAGACGATGCGGTGCTCTTGCGTCAGGCGGCGAGACCAAGTGCCGGAGTCGAGGTACTTCAGCGGCTCCGGCTTGCCTATGCCGCCGAACAGGTCGCGCATGACGGCTTCGACCAGATCGAAAGCACGCAGGGCTATTTTACGATCCGTCGCCACCCAGTAGCGCAGGTCTTCCCGGAACTCGGGGTGGAAGACTGACTCGCGCCCCTGTCTGAGCGGTTGACGATCTTTAGTCTTTTTCGCCAAGTCCCATCTCTCGGCGCAGCTTTGCCACGGACTGCGGCTTGACCGTGCGAGCTTTGGCCCGGTTGAGGGCCGTGAGAAGTCGTCGGGCGTTCTCTGGCGATCTCAACAGGTGGGCCGTCTCCAGCAACCCCGCCAGTTCGTCGGCGGCGACGAGGGCGACGCCTTCCGCGCCGCGCCGGTTGATGATGACGATCTCGCGATCGGCCGTCACCTGTTCGCAGAGCTTAGCTAAGTTGGCCCGTGCTTTAGTGTAGGTGGTCTCCGTCGGCATGATTAAATCCTCGACTTGTGCACGTGTACAGCCTTACCGTACAGCGACCATTACTCGCGGGCAAGCAGGTGCTTTGACGCTCAGAGCATAAGGAACGCACATGAACCAACTCTCAAACAAAACTCTCTTCATCACCGGCGCGAGCCGCGGCATCGGCAAAGCCATCGCCCTCAGGGTCGCGCGCGACGGGGCGAACGTCGTCGTCGCCGCGAAGACCGTCGCGCCGCACGAGAAACTCGAAGGCACGATTCACACC
>JBOGOY010000991.1:0-1984 GCA_050748185.1 Pyrinomonadaceae bacterium | reverse complement strand
GCCATGGATAAGACCGAGCAGTTGAGCGACTGGGGCGGGGAACTCTCCGAAGCGCAACTCTCCTACGCCGCGCGCGACGCCGCCGTGATGCTCCCCTTACGCGATGCGCTCATCAAGCGCTTGAAGTCCGACGATCTGATCAAGGTCGCGCAACTCGAATTCGAGTGCGTGACGGCGGTGGCGGCGCTGGAACTGGCCGGCATCTTCCTCGACGCCGCCCGCTGGCGCGAACAAATCGCGACGGTGAAAAAGGACCGCGAGCGCGTCGCCGCAGATCTCCAAGCGATGCTTTCCGAAGGGATCGCGCAAGTCTCTCTCTTCGAGAACGCGCGCGCCGACATCAACCTCGATTCGCACACCCAACTGACCTCCGCCTTGAAACGGCTCGGCGTGCCCGTCCCCGACTCGACGCGCAACTGGAAATTGCAACCGCTCGCCATCGATTACCCCGTCGTCGCCAAGCTGCTTGAATACCGCACGATGCAGAAGTCTCTGACCAGCTACGGCGAGAACATTCTCGAAGAGATCAACCCCGCGACGGGGCGCATCCACGCCAACTTCCACCAGATCGGCGCGCCGACCGGGAGATTTAGCTGCAACAATCCCAACGTGCAACAGGTGCCCCACTCGTTCGAATACCGCCGCTGCTTCCGCGCGCCCGAGGGCCGGAAGCTCGTGATTTCTGATTACAGTCAGATCGAGCTGCGTATCCTCGCGCACGTGACCGAAGACAAGGGCTTCATCGACGCCTTCAACTCCGGGGCCGACCTGCACCGTGTCACCGCCGCGCAGGTCTTCAACACGGCGCTCGACGGGGTGACGAGGGAGCAGCGCGACTTCGCCAAGCGGCTCAACTTCGGCGTGGTTTACGGCATCGGCGCGCAGCGCTTCTCGATGCTCACGGGGCTGTCGCTCACAGAGGCCGAGGGCATCATGGCCCGCTACTTCCAAACTTACCGGGGGCTCGATACTTGGTTGCGCGAGGCCGGGCGGCGCGCCCTTCGAGAACACACGGCCCGCACGCTGGCGGGGCGGCTTGCCCGTTTCAACTTTGACCCTGAAGACCGTCAGGCAGCCTCGCTCGTGCAGCGCAACGGGCGCAACATGCCAATTCAGGGCGCGAGCGCGGACATCCTCAAGCGCGCTCTGCGCCTGCTGCACGACAAACTTCGGGACACGAATGCTTGCCTCGTCAACATCGTCCACGACGAGATCGTGGTCGAAACCAATGCCGCCGACGCCGAGGAAATCGTCCGCGCGGTCGAAGCGTCGATGTGCGCTGCGGGCGAAGAGTTCGTCACGCGCGTTCCCATCAAAGTGGAGTCGGTGATCGCGGACGAGTGGGTGAAGTGAGGGAGTCCAAAGTCCAAAGTCAAGAAACTGTTTCCTGACTTTGGACTTTGGACTTTGGACTTTGGACCTTATTTCGTCGCCAGACGAAATAAATGGGCAGGCCCGTCAGGACGAGCAGGTAGCCGAGGCCGGAGGTGGAGGGCGTTAGGTACGCGAGGTCGATGACGAGGAGCAGGGCGAGCGCGATATAAATCAGGGGGACCAGTGGGTAGCCGGGCGTGCGATAGGGACGCGGGGCGTCTGGCCGCTGTCGGCGCAGTAAGGGGACGGCCCCGACCATCAGCGCGTAGAAGACGAGGTCGGCCGAGATGATGTATTCGAGCAGTTGCGTATAGACGTTGCCGAAGACGGGTGTCCTGCCGTCCGCCGGGCTGAGCGTCAACGTGCGCGGCAGTGTCAGCAGCGCGGCCCAGATGCCCTGTACGACGAGCGCGAAGGCGGGAACGTGGCGCGCGTTGAGCGTGCCGATTTTCGCAAAGAATAATCCATCGCGCGCCATCGCGTAATAGACGCGCCCGCCCGCGAGGATGAGGCCGTTGTTGCAACCGAAGGTCGAGATGATGATCGCGGCGGCCATCAAGTACGCTCCGGTCGGGCCGAAGATTTGTTGCAGCACCGCGGTGGCGACGCG
>JBOGOY010000990.1:0-1984 GCA_050748185.1 Pyrinomonadaceae bacterium | reverse complement strand
ACCCTAAACAGTACGACGTGATCGTGACGAACAACCTGTTCGGCGACATCCTGACCGACCTCGGCGCTGCGTTGCAGGGGGGACTCGGGATGGCCGCTTCGGGAAACATCCACCCCGGCCGGGTCTCTTTATTCGAGCCGGTCCACGGCAGCGCGCCGCCGCTCGTGGGCAAAAATGTGGCTAATCCGGTAGGCGCTATTCTGACCTCGGCGATGATGCTAGAATACCTCGGCTTCGACGAAGCAAGCCGGGCCTTAGAAAATGCCGTGAGCGCCGCCGTCCGCACAGGCCACTCGACGCGCGATCTCGGCGGCACACTCTCAACCAACGAAGCCGGCGAGGCGATCCGGCAACGGCTCAACTGAAATGATGAATGATGAATTAAGAAGTTCCTCATTCATCATTCATCATTCATCACTTAGCAGTTCAAGTATGGCAAGCAAGGGCAGAGAAGTGGGGCAGAAGGTGCTGGCGATTATCGTCATCCTCGCCATGCTCGCGATGATGGGCATCCCGCCGACCGTCATCTTCTTTTTCGCCGTCGTCATCTATTTCGTCTGGCGCGCCGTGGACCGTTCCGAGCAGCACGAGACGCGCCGCATCTTCGAGTTCTACTTGGCGGCCAACGAAGTCCTGCGCGACGAAGAGCGCCGCTGGTACGGCTATGAGATCGCCGAAGTCATCCATCAGGGCGAGTCCGTGCTCCACTCGATGCAGGATCCGCCGCCGCTCGTCTATTTCACGCTCGGCGCGCTGCATCACCGCGTCGGCGATTACGAACAAGCGGCGGAACACCTCGCTTACGTAGTCGAGAACGAAACCGGCGACGAGCGCGGGCGCTACGCGCCGTCGCCCGAGTTGCGCCGTTACGTCAACGTCCTGCGCCGGCTGGAGCGTGAGCCCGCCGAAGGCCCGCAGACGATGGCCGCCATCCGCAGCCTCGAACGTGCCCGCCGCGCACGCGCCGCCACCTTCCTCGCCGAGAGCCGCGAGCGAGCCGCGGACGCGAGCCGCGCACAACCGGCCGCAATACCGCCGCACCTGCAAGCTCACAATCAGCCGCAACCCAAGCATCAGGAGCAACCGCTCAGGACCGCGCTTTCCCAAGTGAACGCCCACGCGCCCGCCGCCCCGCCGACCATGCCGCCTCCCATCGCCGAAGTCCTGCGCGACGTGTACGAGGAAGAAAAGAAAACAGCCTGAAGAGAAATGATGAATGCGGAATGATGAATTAAAAGCAAGTGTCTTCCATTCATCGTTCATCATTCCGCATTCATCATTTTCTTCTCTTCGTGGTTTAATGGCTCCCGTTCGCTGATTCTGGCCTCTCGCCTGAAACCTCATGCTTACCGCTGAAATCATCGCCATCGGCTCGGAGTTGCTGACGCCCGAGCGCACGGACACGAACAGCTTGTGGCTGACCGAGCAATTGAACGGCGTCGGGATTGAGGTCAAGCTCAAAACGGTCGTCGGCGACGACGACGCGCGGCTTGAAGAGACGATCAGAGACGCGATGCGCCGCTCGAAAGTCGTCATCACGACCGGTGGACTTGGCCCGACCGAAGACGACATCACGCGCAAGATCGCGGCGCGCGCTTTGGGCCGGCGGCTGATGTTCAACGACCGCGTGCTCGAAGAGATTCGCGCGAAATTCATGCGCTGGGGGCGCTCGATGCCGGAGATCAACTCGCGGCAGGCGATGGTCATCGAAGGCTCGGAGGTGCTCGACAACCCGCACGGCTCTGCTCCCGGCATGTACCTCGAACACGAGGGCCGCTCGGTCATCCTGCTGCCCGGCCCGCCGCGCGAGATGCGCCCGATGTTCACGACGCACATCCGGGAGCGGCTCGCGGCTAAGGCCGGCGACGTGCGCGTCCTGCGGCGCGTCCTGCGGGTGTCGGGTCTCGGCGAGTCGGCGGTGGACGAGCGGATCGCCCCGGTCTATACGCAGTATAAGAATCCGCAGACGACGATCCTTTTCAAT
>JBOGOY010000989.1:0-1986 GCA_050748185.1 Pyrinomonadaceae bacterium | reverse complement strand
GCCAGTCGTTCGAGTTGGAGATCAAAGCGGGTAGCGGGCGCGAAGAGTCGCTCGCCGAAGCCTTTCACCGCGCGCACCGTTCGCGCTACGGCTACGCGCAAAGTGAGAACTCGGTCGAGATCGTCAGCGCCCGCCTGCGCTCGTCCGGGCTGGTGGAAAAGCTCGGCGACGAACGGCCGCCGGGGACCAAGAGCAGCGGCAGCCGACGACTCATACCCGAACGGATCACTCCGGTTAATTTCGACGACAAACGCCGAGACGTAGCGGTGTATACGCGCGAAGCTTTGCCGGCGGGCGCGCGTCTCAGAACGCCGTGCGTCGTCACCGAGTATTCCTCGACGACGCTGGTCCCCGCAGACGCCGCGGCTCACGTGGACGCGCGCGGCAACCTGATCATTGAGTTGTCTGATGAATGACAGGTGGCAAGCAAGAACAATTTTCCTCCTGTCACCTGACACTGTTCACACTCTTTTCCTGCCACTCGGCACTTTTAAAGAGTATGCCTCCTGCAAAAGTCGTTGTTTCCGCGGCTGTGCCGCTTGACGTGCGGAAGGGCTGTGCCCTTCCGGCAAGCATTCTTTCGGTTGGGGCTACGCCCCCGTGAGGCGTAAGCCCCAACCACACGCTCCGCGCCGCGGTGAGGCCGAGCCTCACCGCACATCAGGCGGCCGGAGCCGCGGAGCACGTCATCATTTTTGCAAGAGGTCTAGTTATGAAACGACGCACCGGCAAGTTCGATCCCGTCACGCTCGAAATCTACCGCGCGCTCTACACCTCGGTCGCCGAAGAGATGGGCGTCGCGCTCAGGCGCACGGCCTTCTCGCCGAACATCAAAGAGCGGCGCGACTATTCGTGCGCCGTCTTCGACGCTGCCGGCCGCGTCGTCGCGCAAGGCGATCACATGCCCGTCCACTTGGGCAGTATGCCGATGGCGGTCGCGGCCGCGCTGCGCGGGACAGAGATCGGCCCCGGCGACGTGATCGCCCTCAATGATCCTTTCGCCGGCGGCACGCACCTGCCGGACGTGACGCTGGTGGCCGGCGTCTTCGGGGGAAAGGGGAAAGGCGAAGGGCGGAAGCAGAAAGTGCGGACACGCCTGCGGCGTGAGTCTGAAAAACATATTCAGAGCGCAGCTCTGTCCGCACTTTCTCCTTTGTTTTTCGTCGCTAACCGCGCGCACCACGCGGACATCGGCGGCGGGAGCCCCGGCTCGATGGGGATGGCGACGGACGTGTACGGCGAGGGGTTGCGGATTCCGCCCGTTCATCTCATGCGAAGCGGCGAGGTGGTCGGCGACGTGATGCGGCTGTTGCTGGCGAATGTGCGCGGGGCGGAAGAGCGGCGGGCGGATTTTGCGGCGCAGATCGGATCATTGAAGACCGGCGCGGCGCGTCTGTGGGAGATCGTCGAGCGGTCGGGCGCGGCAGAGGCGCGAGAGTACGCGGCGCACCTGATCAGTTACTCGGCGCGTATGATGCGCGCGTGCCTGCGCGAAATTCCTGACGGTGTGTACGAGGCGGAAGACTGGCTCGACTCGGACGGCGTGACGGACGCGCCGGTCGCGTTGCGCGTGCGCGTAACGATTAGAGGCGAGCGCGCCACCGTGGACTTCACGGGCAGCGCGCCGCAGGTCTCTGGCCCGCTGAACGCGGTCGAAGCGATCACGGCGTCGGCCGTGGCTTATGTGTTCCGCTGCCTCGTCGGGGCGGAAGAAGTACCGGCGAGCGCGGGGCTCGTGGAGCCGCTCGAAGTGATCGCGCCGGCGGGCTCGATCGTCAACGCCTCGCCCCCGGCCGCGGTCGCGGGCGGCAACGTTGAAACTTCGCAGCGAATAGTGGACATGCTCTTCAAAGCTCTGGCGCGGGCTGTGCCGGGACGCATCCCGGCGGCGAGTCAGGGCACGATGAACAACCTGACGATCGGCGGCGTCGATCCGCGTACCGGGCGCGAGTTCGCCTATTACGTGACGGTCGCGGGCGGCATGGG
>JBOGOY010000988.1:0-1986 GCA_050748185.1 Pyrinomonadaceae bacterium | reverse complement strand
CCCCCGGCCCCCGACCCCTGCACGAACGTGCGGAGCGCGTCCTGCCAAGGGGGGAGTGGTTCGAGTCCAATTACCTCGGAGAGCAGGCAGCGGAGGCGCGAGTTACGCGGGCGCGGCGCGGGGCGGCTCAGGGTTTCGGCCGAAACGCGCTCGACGGCCGTGCCTTCCATTCCGGCGGCGGCGAGCGCGACGCGCGTGAAGTCCTCGTAACTTGCGCCCTCTCCTCGGTTGACGACGTGGTAAATGCCCGGCAGATCGAGTCGGACCAGTTCGCGCAGCCGTCGGGCCAGATCGACGGCGTAGGTCGGCGTGCCATAGGCGTTGTGGATCGCTCTGAGGGGCGTGCCGGCGCGGGCTAGTTCGACGACGCGGCTCAGGAAGTTGCGCCCGCCGGGGCCGAAGATCCATCCGGTGCGGACGACGATCGTGCGTGCGTAGGCGTTTTGTGCCAGCCGCTCGCCGGCGAGCTTCGAGCGGGCGTAGGCTCCTTGCGGGTTCGGGTCGGCGCGCTGCGTGTAGAAGCCTTCTTTCTCGCCGTCGAAGACGTAGTCGGTCGAGATGTTGAGGAAGGCCGCGCCGGCGCGCCGGCTCTCGCGGGCGAGGGTTTCGACCGCCTCGGCGTGGACGGCATAAGAGCGTGTTGGGTCCAACTCGCAACCGTCCACGTCGGTCCACGCGGCACAGTTAATGACGGCCTCGGGCCGCGTCTGCGCGAAGACGCCGGCGACCTGCGCCGCGTCCGAAATGTCGAGGTCCATTCGGCCCGGCGCGAAGACTTCGTCGCCCGCCGCGCGGCACTGTTTCGCGAGGACGCCGCCCACCATCCCGGCGGCCCCGGTGACAAGTATTCTCATGACAAACCTACCGATTGCGGAATGCGGAATGCGGATTGAAGGATAACTAGACCTCTTGCAAAAGTATCTGCTTGCGGCTGCGGCCGCCTGATGTGCGGGAGGGCTCTGCCCTCCCGGCACACGTCCCACAGAAATGCAGGGGCTATGCCCCGGCGCTGAGGCGACAGCCTCAGCCGTAAAGTAGTGGCCTCCCGATGAGGCGACAGCCTCACCGCACATCAGGCGGCAGAGCCGCTCGGATTTCGACCTTTACAGGAGATTTACTATTTTTCTAATCCGCCATCCGCCATCACAAAGCCCCGTATTGCTCGGCATAAAAATTCCGGTACTCGCCGCTTCTGGCGCGCTCAACCCATGCGGGGTTGTCGGCGTACCAGCGGAGAGTCTTTGCCAAGCCCGTCTCCCACGTCTCGCGCGGACGCCAGCCGAGTTCTTGTTCGATCAAAGTCGGGTCGATGGCGTAGCGCCGGTCGTGGCCGGGGCGGTCTTTGACGAAGCGAATTAAAGACGCGGGCTTGCCGAGTTGGCTGAGCACCGACTCGACCACTTCGAGGTTGCGCCGTTCGTTGCGCGCTCCGATGTTGTAGGTCGCGCCGGCGCGGCCATTGAGGAGCGCGAGCAGGATGGCGCGGCAGTGGTCTTCGACGTAAATCCAATCGCGCACGTTGCGCCCGTCGCCGTAGACGGGGATGGGCTCGTCGTTCATCGCGTTCGAGAGCATCAGCGGCAAAAACTTTTCGGGAAACTGGCGCGGGCCATAGTTGTTGCCGCAGCGCGTGACGACCGTGTCGAGACCGAAGGTGTGGCGGGCGGCGCGCACCAGATGTTCGGCGGCGGCCTTTGAGGCCGCATAAGGAGAGTTGGGCGCAAACGGCGAGTCTTCGGTGAAGAAGGCCGTTTCGTCTGCTTCGGGCAGGCTCCCCATCACTTCGTCAGTCGAGACGTGCAAAAAGCGGCCGACACCACGCTCGCGCGCCGCATCGAGCAGCACCTGCGTGCCGGCGACGTTGGTCCGCAGAAATTCGTCGGCACTCTTGATGCTGCGGTCCACGTGCGATTCGGCGGCGAAGTTGACGATGGCCTCTGTGCCTTCGTCGAGCGCGCTCAACACCGCGCCCCGGTCGGCGATGTC
>JBOGOY010000987.1:0-1990 GCA_050748185.1 Pyrinomonadaceae bacterium | reverse complement strand
GCTCTCAACTATCTTCCTCTTGTTGATTTCCTTCTCCTGACGCCGTTAAGCGCAGGAGACGCTAACCGATGAGAAATGGCTAATTCGTGTTTTCTTCCCGAAAAAACTGAAGCGAATCGACCGCTCGATCCACGCGCCGCGGGCGAGGAAAGCCGACGCAACCGGCCCGCGCGCGCGATCTAAGCGGACAACTCACTTTGGATTCAGTTCGGAACGAAACCCGACAAGTGCGTGGCCGCTTGGGCGGCCAAATCGACGCCGGTCTTAAGAGCCTCCGCTTCCGAATTGCCGACGGGGACGATGACGCGCACCATCGCGCCGTCGGAGCGGCGGCGGCTGACGCTATCGAGGACCGTGTAGACCTTCCCCCAATACTCGCTCGCGACCGCACGGCCGCGCCCCTGATACCAGTAGATGAGCAACTGCCGCGAATCGCCGTTCTCAATGATGTACCGATTGGCTTCGAAGTCGGGTCCGCCGGCGGCAGATTTAATCTGAATGACACCCGCATTGTTCAACGCCCAGCCCGCGCCCGGCAGGCAGTTGAGCGGGCTGTGGTAGGTCGCGCCGTTGCGCTGCGAGGCGTAATAGCCGATGTAGAAATTGGCGGCCTTGCCGTCCGGGGTGGCGTAATCACGCATCAGGTAATCGTCGGCCCGCAGGACGGCCTCGGTCGCCGCGTCAAAGCGCGTGTCAATTCCCCGCTGGCGCCACGCGCCGACCTCGCTGGGGAACTCCGCTAGCGCGCGCCGCTCGACGTGCGCCTCGCCGACCCTTTCCCACACGTTGACGACCGCCCCTCCTAAGAAAAGGAACCCAAGCAACACCCAGAATTTCCACTTTTGCGTTTTCATGATTACCCCTGAGGCGCGGCGTCGGCCTCGGTCAAGGACACAACTTTTGCGGATCCGTCGCCCGTCGAAGTAGGCCGACTCCGCCGCTTTCCCACCAAGTCCAGCAGCCAGCCGAGGCCGAAGAGCATCAGGAAGGCGACGACGTAAACCACCCAGCCGGAGAAGCTGTGGAAGAAGCCGTCGGCGACCTGCGTGCCGTAATAACGCGACAACACGCCGGTGCCACTGACGCGCCCGGCATTGGTGATGATGGCGATCGGCACGGCCGCCAGCACGATGATCGTCGAACGCCAGAACCCATAACTCCTGAGCCAGCCCAATCGCCCCCGCGCGTGCTCGCCAGTTGGCGGCGTGCCGTCCCCTTTGCCGCGCGGGTGCGTGAAGTAGGCGTAGACCACGGCCAGCGTGAGCAGCGTCATCAGCGAGCGAATGCCGCTACAGGCTTCGACCACTTCGAGTTTCTGCGTCGTCAGCGAATTGAGCGGCATCAACTCGATCACGTTGCCCTGCCGTAAAACCGGGATGTCGAAGAGGCGCATCGCCCAAACCGCGCAGCGCGATGCGAAGAGTTGAAGCGGGAAGGCGATCTGGTTGAAGACGATGGCCGGGATCGGGATCGCCAGCGCGAGCAGGCCCAAGGGGACCAGCGCGAGACGCAGGACGCGCCAGCCCCAGAAGTAAAGGGCGATGCCGCCGAGCATCAGGACGAGCGACGAGCGCTGCAGAAATAGTTCAGCGCCGGCCGCCCCGGCCCACAAGGCCAGTAGCGCGGCCACGATCGCCGCGCCGCCCCACAGCGTCGCCGGCTTTTTCGGCGCGCCGAGAAAGCGCTCGCGCTCGATCCACAGGAGGTATCCGATGATGAAGGGGATGAGCAGGCCGTGAGAATAATTCTCGTCGTCCCACCACTGCTGGCCGAGTTTCGGCAAGACTGTCGCGTAGGTGAAGGCCACCGCGGCAGCTACGAGTAATAACTTCCAGACATTACGCGGGAGCGCTGAAACAGCCATGTCGCTTTAATTTCCGCCGTGAAAGAGAGGATCGGGAACGCGGGAGCTAGGAGAGAGCGCCGCGATCATTGAGTGGCGCGTCCGGCGTCCCGAGCACGCGCCTATTCGAGATTAACGCATTCGCGA
>JBOGOY010000986.1:0-1996 GCA_050748185.1 Pyrinomonadaceae bacterium | reverse complement strand
AAGTTGCGTTCGTGGAAATAGGGCAGGCGCAGCGCCGTGCGCTCGCGGTCTTCCAGTATGAGCGGCATCGTAATGCCGAGACGTATTTTCATCTCGCCGCCGCCGGGTGGCACCGGAAAGCACTGGACCAGTACGTTGTCGCGCCCGCTCGTCGTCACCAGCACGGGGTCGCGCCGCGTCCGCACGACGTTCTCGTAAGCTTGTCGCACCTGACCGCGGCCCGCGAACGCCGCTTCGCGCTCTTCGCCGTTGACCCACAGCGTCAGGCGTGAGACGACGCCGCCCGGCGGCAGACGCACCTGCGCCCGCGCCTCGCGCTGCGCGTCCGCGTCGTTGCGAAAGACGAGCGTCCATTCGAGGTAGCCGAGCGCCGCGTCCGTGTCGAGCGAACTGTCCATGTGCGAGCGCGTGAGCGTCAGATTTTTGAGACGCCCGCCGACGGCCTCGCCGCCCTGCCCCGTGTCGAAGTCGAACTCGTCCGCGGGGCGGCGTTTGCCCGAGAGGAGTGGCGGCGGGGGAACCGAGTCGAAAGACACGCCCTTGAGCCGGTAGTAAACCTCGCGCGCCTGCTGCGGCGTCGCCGGAGAGCCGAGCGAGAACAGGTAGCCGATGAGATCGGTCGTGCGCCCCGTCTGGTAATAGCAAGAGCGCAGCAGGTAGTCTTCGTCGCCCCATGCGCGCAGCAGGCGCAACCCCCGCGCGCTCTCCCGCGGCGACTCAGACGCAGCCAGTTTCATTCCGGCGTGCGACAACGTGACCGGCAGGTCCGCGAGTACGACCGCCAGCGCCGCCCCCGCCAGCCCCAACAGGAGACCTGCGGGCCTGAGCGCCAGCATCGTGGTGGCTTCATGCCCCGCGAGTCTCTTCAGCCGGCGGCGCAGGACCAAGCCCGCGATGAGCGCGAAGTAAGGCGTCAGAGGCAGCACGCCGAGGCCCATGAACACGAGCGCGACGAGCGCCAGCGGCACGAGCGGCAAATAGACGATCGAATAAAAGACGCCCACGCCGAGCGCCGCGGCATTCGACAGCCCGAGCCACGCCGCCCGTTTGACGGGCCGCCCGCGCCTGAGCGCCAGCCACGCTTGCAAGTTAGTGATGGGCACGAAGGCGACGAGCAGCACGTGCCACAGCGTCGGGAGCGGATCGAAAAAAGTCTCCGCGCACATGTGCGTCGTCGCCTCGATGCAGAGCGAGACGGCCGGCAGGATCACCCCGCCGCACAACAGCAGCCAGCGCCAACGCTCCGAAGGCGGCGGCTGGTCTTGTTCCTCAAACATAAACACACTCCTCTCTGGCCTCGGCTTCTCTTGCCCAAATACTTTCA
The DNA here is from genome assembly GCA_050748185.1 of Pyrinomonadaceae bacterium. Classification (GTDB taxonomy): domain Bacteria; phylum Acidobacteriota; class Blastocatellia; order Pyrinomonadales; family Pyrinomonadaceae; genus JACCRA01. The sequence goes on along the minus strand of JBOGOY010000986.1, from coordinate 672 downwards.
CGCCACGCGACGGGCGGGGGTCTGAATTATCTTCGACTTGAGCGGTGACGCGCGGCCTCACCCGGTCGCTACCGCACAATGGGATTAAGTTAAGGTCTTCTGTTTTGCGGCTTCGGCCGCCTGATGTGCGGAAAGGCTGTGCCTTTCCGTTAAGTCGCTTTTTAATTTCCTCGCGGCTCCGCCGCCGCTGTTCTTAACTTAATCCCATTGCGCGACCGCCGATCCGGGTACTGACCCGTCTGGCCGCGCGGCTGATTGACGACCACACTCAACAGACCGCGCCACTTTACACAGCAAAGAACTTTTCGGCAAGCTTTTTATTCTTTCGTGCGATTGACTGTCTCGAGAACTCTGCGCGCCCCGCGCGGCTTCCCTTTGCGCTCTTTGCGGTTAAACTGTTTTCCTCAAGTTCGGCTTTGATTCGGCATTATTTGGTAGAGGCTCAAGTTGAGAAGAGCGCCATGCTACCTGCACCCGCTCGCTCACGCCGTCACTCTCGTCTCGCTTGACTGAGCCACTACGCATTATTTTTATTCAGCTAAACCGTATGACGACGAACGACGAACGCCCCCCGCGGCGCGCCAGCGGCGGCCGCACAAGCTCGCGCGGCCGACAAGCGCCGGCCGCCATTGCCCTGACCCGCGCGCAGGCGCAAGCCGTGATGCTCGCCGC
>JBOGOY010000985.1:0-1996 GCA_050748185.1 Pyrinomonadaceae bacterium | reverse complement strand
GCGGATACCTTGCCGGACAGCCCTGCGAGTTGCCGCGCGCCTTCGACGACGGCCAACTTCGTCCCCGCCGCGCTCAACCACGGCCGCACGGTCTTGACCAATCCGGCGATGCCTGCGACGAGCGGCGCAGCCGCCGACGTGCCGGTGACGAACGTGTAACCGCCGCCCCGCTGTGTCGTCAGCAGGTCCACGCCCGGCGCGCCGACCGTCACCGCCCGCCCGCCCCAGTTGGACCACGTAGTAAGTTGATCGAAGCCGTCGGTCGCCGCCACCGCGACGAGATTCGGCAGGTTGTAAGAGGCTGGATAGTAAGGGACCAAATCCACGTCGCGCCCCCCGTTACCGGCGGACGTAACGACCACCACGCCGCGCCTTCCGGCACGCGCGATGGCGTCGCGCAAAATCACAGACTCCTGCTCTAAGCCCCACGAGCAGTTGACGACGTGCGCCCCGTGCGTCACCGCGTAATCAATCGCCTCGACCGCATCGGCCACGTCGCCCGTCCCCGTGTTGTCCAGCACGCGCAGGCTCATTAAGCTGGCGCGCCACATCACGCCCGCGATCCCTTCGCCGTTGTCGCCCTGCGCCGCAATGAGGCCCGCGATGTTGGTCCCATGCCCCTGTCCGTCGGTGATCACCCCGCTGTTCGTTACCCAGTCCCACCCATGCACGTCGTCGGTCAGACCGTTGCGGTCATCGTCGCGGTTGTTGCCGGCGCGCTCGCCCCGGTTGGTCCACCGGTTGTTTGCGAGATCGAGGTGCGTAAAATCTATGCCGCTGTCCACAATGGCGACGACGGTCGTCAACGCGCCGATCGTGCGCGCCCACGCCGCCTGAGCGCCGATGTCAGCGCCGGGCACGCCGCCCGACGCGCCCGTGTTGCGAAGCGCCCACTGTTCGCCGAAGCGCGGATCGTTCGGCGTCACGTCCTGCCGCTCGATCAAATAGTTCGGCTCGGCGAACTCGATCTCGGGGTGCGCCCGCAACACAGCCGCCAGCGTCTCCGCGTCCTGCCCGGCTGATAACTCCAACTTTTCGATTTGAGACTCGCCGCGCAGGCCGCGGGCGCGCCGCGCACCTCTCGACGCGACAAGCGCGATCCGCTCATGCTCTGCCACGTTCTCACGGAAGCGCACTAGCAACTCGCCTTCACGCCTTGCGCCGCGCTGTGCGTTGATTACTGCCGGCCGCGATGCTGCCTTCTTTTCGGCCGTGGCCGCCGCCACGGCGCGCCTGACGGTGAAAGGACAAACGGACAGCAGCAGCACGTAGGACAGCGTGAGACTGAGCAGGCCGCGACACGGCATTGAGGCGGCGCGAGTGAGGCGCAGCATAGCGGATGACTCCTTACGAGTGAGGCCGCGCGCTCCGCGAGAGATGACCGCCGTCGAGAGTTTGAGGCAGCCGGAGGGCGCGAGCTTTGCAACTTCCGTCGCGCGGGCGTGGGCGGGAACCAACGCGCGCAGGCGACGACGAAACAGGATTGGCGTCAGTGCGTCGTGTGGGGAACGGGCGGCATCATAAATCCGACGCGCCTCCGCGTCAATGGAAATTTTCCGCGCCGCACGGTCTCCCGGCCGCCCTGCTTCCCTCAATCGAAACTCACGACATTCGGACAGCAGAAAACATGATCCACGAAACGACACGAAACAACATGAAACCAAACACACGAAAGCTTGGCGCTTGTTCGGGTGGTTTCGTGTTGTTTCGTGGTTAGGTTTTTCTTGTGTCCCACTCTCGTGAAGACTGATTTCGTCTTCCCGCCCTCTTCCCCTTTCGCCGGTTCGTGCCTATAATTCGCCGTTCCCGGAAAAGACGCCCGACTTCTGGATCGAGACTCTCCAAATCATGTCATACCTCAAACAGCAACGGCCGGAGAAGGTGACGGTCCCGTCTCTGCGCGCGAGCAAGGCCCGCCGAGAGCGCCTCGTCTGCCTGACCGCTTACGACTACCCGACCGCCCGCATCGTGGACGAGGCCGGCACCGATGTGATCC
>JBOGOY010000984.1:0-1997 GCA_050748185.1 Pyrinomonadaceae bacterium | reverse complement strand
ACGCTGTTGTCTTTGACCTCCGGCTCGCTGTCACGCAAAGACAGCCAGACGAGTCCGATGAACAGTCCGAGGACGAGCAGGAGGGCGAGCAGGAGGCCCGAAACGAGAAGCGCGATCTTTTGCGAACGTGACATTGGCATAAAGCAGTAATCAGCAGTCAGTAATCAGTTTTCAGTGTCCATTTTCGAGAGGACGTGGGCGTGGGTTATTACGCGGTAGGCGGGGGAAAGGTTTAAGCTGGGCTCTTCAAAAAACGATTAACCACAGAGGGCGCGGAGGGACACAGAGGAAACGATCAAGCCTGAATGAAAGCTACCTGCTTCTATTCATTAGACGTTATTAGAAATAAGGGTTTGGCCGCAAAAATCCCAGCAAAACGACTGAAAAACCTTATTTCTAATAACGTCTATTGTTCATCGTTCATCATTTGTCTTCTCTGTGTCCCTCCGCGCCCTCTGTGGTTAATTTTCCGGCGGACGATTAATTCTCCTTCCACTCCGGCAGGCGGCCCGAAGTCCACGGCGCGCCCGTCGCTTCCAGTTCCCTCTCAAGTTTCTTGAGGTCGGTTTCGACGAGTTGGCGGAGTTGCACTTGGGCTTGCGCGAAGTCTTCGGCGGCGATCCGGTACTGCTCACTTTGCGTCTGTGTCGGGCGCGAGGTGGACATCCGCTGATCGCCGACGATGCCGAAGACACGCTCGCTCAAAGAGGGCGGTGTGTTGTAATTGCGCGCGCGCAGCACGTTGTCGCCGCGCAGCACCAGCAGCAGCGCGTTGAGGCGCTTTTCCAGCGCGGCGGCTTGGTTGAGGAGCCTCTCGTCGGCGGCCGGCGCTTCAATCAGCGCGCGGCGAATTTGTATCAGACGCGGCCGCAAAGAGTTGGCCGTGTCGAGCGCGCCGATGACCGCGCGTTGCAGGCGCGCGACCCTTTGCTGGAAGGCGACGAGCGTGGCGCGGTCGGTCGGCGTCATCGCCGTCTGCCCCTCAACCGCGACCGTGAACTCCTGCGGCCCCGCGAGGGCGGTCGTCACGCCGCCGACGCGCTTCGCCAGAGAGACTTTGTAAGCGCCCGGCAGCACGAGCGGCCCAGAAGGCGGTTCGCCAAAAGCATCGTCGCCATCGGGCGAGGGCGGTGGGGCCAGCGTCGAAGCGGGCGAGCGCAAGTCCCAAGTGATGCGCTGCATCCCGGCCGTTGAGGGACCAGTCAGCCGGCGCACCACTTGGCCGCTCGCGTCCGTCACCGTCAGGATGATCGCGGGGGCTTCTTCCTCTTCCTCGGCGCGCAGGTCTTCGGCGCGCGGAATCGAGGGCGGAAGTTTCTTCTTCTCGGTTTCCGCGTCCGCTTCCTGCCGGCGGGCCTTGCGCGTCTTGAGGCTCTCTTTCAGATAATAGGTGAACGTCGCGCCGAAGGGCGGGTTCTCGGCCGTGTAGAACGACTCGCCCTGAAAACTCTTGCCGCGCCCGCCGAGCGGCTGCGCTTGGATGTACATCAGCGCGTCTTTGACGGGGAAGAGCGACGCTTCTAGCGCGAGCGTCTCAGGCTTTAGCACGCGCAACGGCGCGTAATTATCGAGGACGTAGATGCCGCGGCCGAAGGTGGCGACGACCAGATCGTGCTCGCGCTTCTGGATGGCCAAGTCGCGCACCGCGATGGTCGGTAGGTTGCCCTTCAACTGGACCCAACGTTGCCCGCCGTTCACAGTGAAGAAGAGACCGAACTCCGTGCCCGCGAACAACAGATTCGGGTTGACGTGATCTTCCGCGATGGCGAGCACCGGCCCGTTCTTCGGTAGGTCGCCCGCAATCGAGGCCCACGTCCGGCCCGCGTCCATGCTCTTCAACAGATACGGCGCGAAGTCCATGTTCTTATGATTCTCGAACGCGGCATAGACCGTGTTGGCGTCGTGCTGCGAGGCTAGGAGGCGCGCCACATACGTCATCTCGGGCACGCCGGGAAAGGCGTCGAGCTTGCGCCAGTTCCGGCCGCCGTCCTCAGTGA
>JBOGOY010000983.1:0-1999 GCA_050748185.1 Pyrinomonadaceae bacterium | reverse complement strand
CTCTTGGAGCGTCTGAAGTTCCTTTCGATTTTCTCGTCCAACCTCGACGAGTTTTTCATGATCCGCGTGTCGGGGTTGAAAGAGCAGTCGGAGGAAGAAACCACCGAGTTGTCGCCTGACGGTTTGACCCCGGCGGAGCAGTTGAAGGAGATCGACGCGCGGCTCAAGCCGATGGTGGCGGAGCAGATGACCTGCCTGAGAGAGGATGTGCTGCCGAAGCTCAAGGCGGAGGGCATCCTCGTCACGCCCTACAAAGAGTTGGCGAAAGACGAGCGACAAGCGCTCGACGAATTCTTCATGGAGAACGTCTTTCCCGTCCTGACGCCGCAGGCCGTGGATTCCAGCCACCCCTTTCCCTACATCTCTAACCGCAGTCTCAACCTCGGTCTGATGATCGAGCCGGCGGATGAAGCCGGGGATAAATTCCCCCCGGCGATGACGAATGAAGCGCGCTTCGTCCGGCTGAAGATTCCACCCGTCGTGCCGCGCCTCGTGCCGGTCGGCGATTCAGGAACGAAGTTTACTTTTCTGGGAGAGTTGATCGCCGCCAACGCTACTTCCCTCTTTCCGGGCCGGCGCGCCGGCAAGGCTTACCTCTTTCGCGTCACGCGCGACGCGGACATCGAAATTCGCGAGGACGAGGCCAACGACCTGCTGCGCGTGATGCAGGAGCAACTGCGGCGGCGGCGCTTTGGGGCCGCCGTGCGCCTCGAAGTTACCCCGAGTATGCCCGCCGAGATGAGGCGGTATTTGGCGGACTCGCTTGAACTGACTGAAGAGGATGTCTACGTCATCGACGGGCCGATAAACATTCCCGACCTGATGACGCTTTATCAATTCGACCGGCCGGAGTTGAAGGACCAGCCGTTGCAAACTTTTGTCCCCGCGCCGATCAAGCATGGCAAATCGATCTTCGAGGCAATTAGGCAACAGGACATCCTGCTGCATCACCCTTACACGTCTTACACGATTGTCACGGATTTCATTAACGCGGCGGCCCACGACCCCGAAGTGCTGGCGATCAAGATGTGCCTCTACCGCGCGGGCCAGCGCTCGCCCATCGTGCAGGCGCTGATGGAGGCGAGCGCACAAGGCAAGCAGGTGGCCGTCCTCGTCGAACTCAAAGCGCGCTTCGACGAAGAGAACAACATCGAGTGGGCGCGGCGGCTCGAGCGCGAGGGCGTCCACGTCGTCTATGGTCTGCTCGGACTCAAGACGCACTGCAAGCTGGCGCTCGTCGTGCGCCGCGAGCAAGGGCGTCTGCGGCGCTACGTCCACGTCGCCACCGGCAACTACAACCCGACAACTTCCCGCATCTACACAGACTTCGGCCTCCTCACCGCGAACAAAAAGTTCGGGGCCGACGCCACCGAATTGTTCAACTTCCTGACGGGCTGCTCGCTCCAGTCGAAGTACCGCCGCCTGCTGGTCGCGCCGGTTAATCTGCGCGAGCGCATGATCGAACTCATCAACCGCGAGGCGACGCATCAGCGGAAGAAGCGCGCGGCGCACATCATCGTGAAAGTCAACAGCCTGACTGACACCGGCATCATCCGTGCGCTGTACGAGGCGTCGCAGGCCGGCGTCCAGATCGACTTAATCGTGCGCGGGACGTGTATGCTCCGGCCCGGCATCGAGGGCCTTTCAGACACGATCACCGTCAGGAGCGTCGTCGGGCGCTTTCTCGAACACAGCCGCGCCTTCTACTTCACGAACGGCGGCGAGGAGGAGTTGTATATCGGCAGCGCCGACTGGATGTCGCGCAACCTCGACCGGCGCGTCGAAGTCGTCGCGCCGATTGACGACCCGCAACTCAGACGGGCGTTAAAAGAGCAGATTTTAGACGTGTACCTGCGCGACAACGTGAAGGCGCGGCGACTCCGGCCAGACGGCTCTTACGTCATGGCACAGCCGGCGCAGGGACAAGAGTCTCTCAACAGTCAGGAACATTTTCAGCTCCAACCCCTTGCTTGGCGGAAGTAAGAGAGTTGATCCAGCG
>JBOGOY010000982.1:0-2005 GCA_050748185.1 Pyrinomonadaceae bacterium | reverse complement strand
GCCTCGCGCCCAAAGGCGGGCGCAGCAGGCTGATGTTCGGCAAAGGAATCTGAATCGTGATCTTCTCCGTCACCGGATCGAAGATGTTTAAGACCGTAATCTTCTTCGCCAGCCCGTCGAGTCTGAAACTCAGGGATTCGACGTTGGTGTGCGCGTCCATGTTGACGTTGAGCGCCGGTTGCGGGATGGGTATCCGAATATCAGGCCCCCAATAAGCGATGTTCGCGCCCGGCGCTGGTCCCGGCTCGACGTAGAAGACCTGGCCGTTGAGGGCGGCGAGCCGCTTAATGTAGGCGCGGTCGGTCCCGGTCTGCGTCGGGATACGCTTGGTCGGGATCGGCGTGTCGAGAAAGATCGGCGGAACGACGACCGGCACGATGCCGAAGACCGCATATTTCGACAGCGCGACCAACACTCTCGCCGCCGAGTTCATTCCCGGATAACGCGCGAAGGGCATCTCGACCACGTCCATCAACACGCTCAAGTCTTCGCCGGTTAAGGTCAGCGTCGATTGCCCCGGCTCGCTGCCCGGCGACAACTCCTGCTGTGTCATCATACCGTCCATCAACACTTGGGGGACGCCGCCGACGGTGGCGATGATGATCACGCGTGTGATCACCGGATCGAAATAACCGGCGGGCAGCAGTGTCGTCAGCAGCGGCGAGTTTTTGCTGACGCCGAAGGTCAACTGAAAGCCGCCGCGATCCGTGCTGCTCGTGACCTGCACGCTCTCAAGCGCATCTACGACCGTCTGCGGCGCGGGAGCGGGGACGGCGGGACCAATCAAGAGTGTTAAGTAAAAGCCTTTCAGCATGGCTCACACGTTTGCACCCAGACGTGACCTACGCACACGTGCTTGACTCACACGTTGGGCTGGCCGGGAATGCCTTCGGGCAGCGTGATTCGCAGGGCGCGGCCGATCGTCTCGGTCAGTTCTTCGGGACGAATGGCGTTATTGGCGTCGCAGATGCGCCAGAACTGTTCGGGGTCGCCGAGATACTGCGCGGCGATCTGATCGAGCCGCTCGCCTTCGGTGACGAAGTGTTCGAGGAGCAACGCGAAGCGTTCGGGCGGCGGCACGAAACGGCGGCGCAAGTAGGCGATCTGCCTGCCGTCCGCCGTCTCGATTTTGCCGGTGGCCGTGTTGTAGTAACGACTGTTGATGGCGAACATTTTTGCCCTCAGTTTAAGCCTTATGGGATCCGCTCGACGCCGAGCGTGGTCAGAGACGCGCGCGCGGTGGTCGCGGCGAGCCGTTCCTTCTGCTGGTGATAAGCCATAAAGAGACTGTTGCCTTTGTGATCGAATCTCAGATCATTAACGCTCAGCACGCGCATTCCCAAACTGACCTTGGCGCGAATGGGATTAAGCGACGGGTCGAAGGCCTCTTCGGTAATCGTGAATTCGGTGAGCAGCACCGGCAGGATGCGGTTCTTGCTCCACACGAAGAGCGTCAGCGGCGTTTCGAGCGGCGTGATCTCGAGCGTGCCCGTCTGCGCGAGGCGGTTGTTGGCCTGAATCTGCGCGCTCCGCGGATAGACGACGATTTCCAGCGCGGCGAGTTGCGGATGAATCCCGAGCCGCGGCGCGTTCGGGTTCTGTTCGGGAAACTCAAGTTGATCGGTCGCGTCAATTTCGGCTTCGAGTTTGATTGTCTCGACGGGCGGCCCCGTCAGACGCTGCGCCTCCCGCCGGTCGCCCGCCTCCGCGCCGATGCCACGCGCCTGCAACGTCCGCGTCAGCGTGTCAGGGTTGTACTGCAAAGCGATCACGCGTTGCACCGCTGAAGTGTCAGCATCGATCAGTACGAGTCCGCCTCTGATCAAGCGCGGCGAGTTGGGGAACGACGACATAACTCATTTCCTTTCGGGAGCGGACGAATTACCGAACCTTCCTTTCGCCGCCGGGGCCGGCGATGCCCGGCGGTCGGCATTCGCCTTCATGTTGCGCCGACTCTGGGATCGGTATTTTGTCGATCTCAGCCGTGTGCTTCGGATCACATTCC
>JBOGOY010000981.1:0-2005 GCA_050748185.1 Pyrinomonadaceae bacterium | reverse complement strand
ACCCGTCACCGTTCTTGGAGGTTTTCTAATGCGTTTTCGTCACCTGTCGGCCGCCGTATTGTGCGCGGCCTTCGTCGTCGCGGGGCAGCCGGTCGGCGTCCTCGGAATGCGGGCGCAGCAGCAACAGCAGCGCGCGGCGCAGGCCGAGGGCACGCCCGTGCAACGCCTCGAAGTGCTGCGCCAGCGGATCGAAACCTTGCGCCGCACCCTCAACGGCGCGATCACGGGCCTGAACGCGGACGGCGATAAGGGTCAGAAGGACGAACCTAAGTCGTCCGCCGCCGAGGCCGCGACTCGCCTGCGCGGGCTCGAAAAAGAGGCCGGCCAGTTGTTGTCGGAAGTCAGCGACGCGCGCGGCAAAGTGGAGCGCGCCGAACGTTACGAAGTCAGCGACATCGAAAAAATGGAAAGCGCGTTTACGGACCTCAACACGCGCACCGACGCCGCGCTGGTGGCGACCGCCGGCGAGCGCCGGAGCGCTTCGGCCACCCCCGGCAAGGACAAGAAAAAGAAGAAGGGCGGCTTTTTCAGTCGCATTCTGGGCGGTGGCGGCGACGACGAATTTGACGAGTTGGTGAATGGCGTCAGTCCGGGCCGTGACCGCGAGTTGTTCGCCGAGGCCGCGCGCCAAGCCTGCAAGAAAAACTACGAGGCCGCGCGTATTCTCTTCAACGTCATCATCACGACCTACCCCGATTCGCCCTTTCTCCCGCACGCGAAGCTGGCGATCGCCGACACCTTCTACCTCGAAGGCACTTCCAGCGCGCTAATTCAGGCGGGCGCAGGCTATCAGGAGTGGCTGACGTTTTTCCCGACCGACGCGCTCGCCGACGAGGCGATGCTCAAGATGGCCGAATCCGAGATGCGTAAAATGGGCCTGCCCGACCGGACCACCGAGCCGGCGCGCAAGGCCGAGCAGCGCCTCAAGGCTCTGTTACAGCAGTTCCCGAACACTTCACTGCGGCCTGAGGTTGAGGTGCGTCTGCGCGAAGTGCAGGAAAATCTGGCGATGCACGGCTATCAGGTCGGCAACTTCTACGAGGATCGCTGGCAGCGCGGCGTCACTTCAAACCCGAAGGGCGCGCAGTCGCGCTTCCGCGAGGTTTACGAAAAATATCCGAACTTCTCGCGCCGCGACGAAGTGCTCTACAAGCTGGCCGCGACGTACATCGCCGAGGAAGAGCCGGACGAGGCCACTAAGTACCTGACCGAATTGGTGCGCGATTTCCCGAACAGCGAAAACGTGGAAAAGGCGAAAGAGCAGTTGCAGATCATCGGCGCGCCCATCCCCGAGCCCAACCCGGAGGCGCTCAACCGTCTGCCGGCGGAGCGGCCTTCGATGACTCGTCGCCTGATGACGCAACTCGTCGGCGCCGCGCCCGCCACGATTGACAAGAACGGCGTGCTTATCAACTCGGACTGCGACAAGGGTGCATCGCTCATCGACCTCGCGCTCGAAAATAACGGCCAACTGCCGGTGACGACGCCGACCGCACCCGTTTCCTCGCGCCGCATTCCGCCCGCGCGTTCCAGCGCCGCGCCGTCGAACGGTTCCGGCGAGAACAAGCCGCAGCGGTAAAGGCGGACGGCAACAGATAAACCGACCATTGACGATGGACCATGGACGACAGCCGGCAGGTATCGTCCATGGTCCATCGTCTTTTATCCGGCTTCTCGATGTTGCCTTTTGCCTTTCACCGGCCCGGTGTTAGAATTTTTTCGCTCTCCGACACTGAAAATTTCACGTGCTTATCTTCAGCAAAGAATGTGAAGAGGCGCGCCCGTGGGTGATAATTGATAATGGCCGAGTCGCAAGGACAGGAGCTTGACACACGCTACCGCCAAGCCGCGTTGACGGTCAGCGGGATGCTGGCGCTGACGGCCCTCTTAATGGCTTCTGCCTATGCGGGTGTGCGGCCCAATCTTCCCGCCGGACTCAGGAGTCCGGTGAACTACGGCGTTATCTGGGTCACGATTCTGGTCTTCGGCCTCGTGGCCGTCGCCC
>JBOGOY010000980.1:0-2012 GCA_050748185.1 Pyrinomonadaceae bacterium | reverse complement strand
CTCTGGGGGTCACGAGAAGTTCCAAGATCAATCTCTCACGGAAGCGAGTTGGGCTTGGCCGGCGACGGTGCTCAGCAACTCGACTTTGCTCTGGTAGGCGGTTCGCAGGAAATCCTGCGCGTCCACATCCTGCGGGTTGCGGCGGGCGGCCACGCGCGAAGCCAGAATCGCCTGATCGACGACGGCGAGGTTGCGCTCGTAGTCGGCGCGCAGGGTCGGCGGCAAAGACTCAGGTCCGCGCGCCTCGATCGTCGTGGTGAGCGACGCGATGGCCGTCAGGTAAGTTCTCTCGCCGGGCAGCAGTACGGGCGCGTCCGGTGTGAGCGGTTTATTTCCGGCAGGACGCCGGGCATTAACTTTGCGAATCGGCCCGGGTTTGCTGACCGCATTCACGATCGCTGGGCGTGACGGTGCGTTGTCACTGGTTGGCGACTTAACAGTGACATCCGACGGCGTCTCACTCGGCGTCAGCACTTCGGGTGTGCGGAACGGTGAAGCCTGTGGGATAACAGTAGCAATGCTATCCTCCGCCTCTTTGTCACGGTCCGGCCGCGAAGCGATGAAGACTATGGAGAGCAACAAGGCGACGAGCAGACTGGCGAACGCGGCGGAGCGAGCCGGCACGAAGTTCAGAGAGGCGAACAGTCCGCCGAGCCACGCGCTCAGGCGCGATTCGCGCTCGACGCCGGCATAGACCGGACGAGTTTCTTCCAACGTCGCGACCTCGGCTTCAATGCGCTCGCGTAAACGCTCGGACGGCACCGTCGCGGGCGTCAGAGCCGGGCCGGCCTGCGCCGTGAAAAACGACCATTGCTCGGCGGCCTCGGCGAGTAGCGCGGAACAGGCGTCGCAGACCGCCAAGTGCGCGGCCGCCTTGTGCGAAGCGTCGGGGGAAAGTTCGCCGTCCAGATATGTCTGTAAAATTCCTTCGTCGAGACAGGAGTTCATCGGCTTCCTCCGATTTTACCGTACACTCTCATAAATTCTTTGCGCCCCCGCGCGACCAGACTCCCCACGTAATTTTCATTCACCGAGACGGCCGCCGCGATCTCTTTGTAAGACATTCCCTGCTGCTTCAGGACGAGGCAACTCCGCATCGGCTCGTCAATCTTCGCGAGCGCCCGCCGGGCCTCTTCGATTTCCTGCCGCCGCTCGTAGTCGGCGTCGAGCGGCGCGGTCGCCCCGTCCGGCACCGTGGTCTGCTTCGCAAACTCGTCTTCGCGGGCGTTGGCGCGGGTGCGCGTCCGGCGTTGATTATGCGCCAGATTAATCGCCACGCGCAGCAGCCACGGGCGGAGCAGGTCGCCGGTCGGGACCGCCTCGCCGTGCTTGTAAAGCTTGAGAAAGACCTCTTGCGTCACGTCTTCGGCCAGCCCGGCGTCGCGCAGCAGGGCGTAGGCCGTGTTGAAGACAGAGCGATGGTGCAGCACGAAGGCCTCGTCGAAGCCGAGCTGGGGAGTTTGTGTCTGGACTTGAGACAGCACAGAACTGTTCAGGGCTTCAGCCGGTTTGCTCATCGTTCGCTGCTCTCATACGGAAAACACCGCCGGCTGGCGAGTTGTGGCAGAAAAGTTTTCAGTTTTCAGTGTTCAGCTAATCGTGGTAGCCGAGCTTGAGTCCATTGGCTTATGCGGCGCAGCTTTTAGCCATGCGTAACCGGCAAAAGTGGTGGATTACGGACCACGGACATTCTCTGCTATTCTCTTGATGTCGTAAATATTGACCGACAGTCTGGCGCGCGGAATCCGCTTTCTTTACGCCGCGCCGCGCCGCCAAGTTTCCGCAAAGGTGAACCGAGATTTGACTGACACCCTTTGGCAGGCGGCCACGATGGATGCCACCGCCGCCGACTCACACACGACCGAAGCGCTTTACAACAGCCCTTTCATGCGCGCGTGCCGCCGCGAGCCCGTGCCCTACACGCCCGTCTGGCTGATGCGGCAGGCCGGCCGCTACATGAAAGAATACCGGGAGGTGCGCGCCCGCACGACCTTTCTGGAACTGTGCAAGAC
>JBOGOY010000979.1:0-2015 GCA_050748185.1 Pyrinomonadaceae bacterium | reverse complement strand
CCTTGCAAGCCGTAGCACGAGCCTTGCGGCTCAGCCCGCGCCTAACAACGGCATGCACCCGACCGCGAATAACGCGGCCTTCATCCGCAAGGCTATGTTGTAATCACGTCCCGTCGCGGCGGGTGATGCCGGGCGTTGGGCGCTTGCCATGTGGTGAAAGTCCTTGCCATCTAGGATTCTGATGATAGAATCCGCGTCCCTCGCAGTTACCCTAACCCCTTTACTCTCTTGAAAGGAGATTAACATGAAAACCAACCGTGTACTCACTGGCACGCTCGTCGTTTCGCTTCTTCTACTTGGCGTCTCCGTCTTCGCCCAAGTAAACCGCCCATACCGGAACGGGTCGGTGTGGAGCATCGGTTTCATCAGAATGAAGCCGGGCATGGAGACGGCGTACCTGAACTACATCGCTACCGATTGGAAGCGCGAGCAGGAAGAGTTGAAGAAGGACGGGCAAACTCTTTCTTACAAAGTTCTGCAAACCGAAGGTCACGGCCCGACCGACTGGAACCTGATGCTGATGACCGAGTACAAAGACATGGCGACGCTGGAAGCCAACGAGGCCAAAGAGGATGCCGCGTACCAGCGGGTAATCGGCAACGACGAGAAACAAAGGCAGGGCTATCGGGAACGCCTCGAAATCCGTGAAGTCATGGGCGGCAGGCTCGCCAGAGAGATCGTCCTCGAACCCAGACGATAGTGGTTTTCGCGCGGCGGAGTGGCTACAGCCTACGCTTTAAGTAGAAGGCAAAAAGTTCTTTGACAAGTACAATGAGTCATTCTCAGCAAGTTACGATGCAAAGAAGATGACTCAACTGAAACTCAGCCGTAAAGAGCGCACTGCCCTTGAGTGGCTTATCGGTCACGCGAAAGATGCCCGTGCCGTGTGCCGCGCCCAAGCTGTGCTGTGGGCGAGCGCCGGTGAACACATTGACGAGATTGCACGGCGTCTGCTGGTGACGCGCCAGAGTGTTTACAACTGGCTCGCGCGTTACCACGAGCGTGCGGCGCTTCCACCAGTGGAGCGTCTGTCGGATGCGGCACGCGCGGGGCGACCCCGCACGGCGGCGGGCATCATTGACCCACTGATCGCGGAAGTCATCGAGCACGACCCGCGCGACCTCGATTATCAGGCGACCATCTGGACGGCCCCACTACTGCGAGCTTACTTGAGCGAACAACATCAAATCAGCGTGTCACGCAAAAGTGTCGCCTCTGCCATCGCTCGCTTGAAGTTGCGGTGGAAGCGTCCGCGCCACCACCTCTCTTTACGCCCTCGGACGTGGCGGCAAGCCAAAGGGGGCTAAAACGCGGAGTGTCGGGGCGCGAGCGCACCATCAGCATCATGCTCGATGAAACGATCATCACGGAAACGCCGCCGCTCTACAGTGGTTATGGCCGCATCGGGGAGCCGGCCCGTGTCCCCATCACCGGCAATCGCCAGAAGCGCATCTTGCACGGCGCGCTGAATGTGGCGAGCGGCGCTTGTGTGTTGTTCATCACCGAGGAATGGAATCAGGATACGCATCAGGCTTTCCTCTCGCTGCTGCGCCGACATTGGCGTGGTTGGCGGATCATCCTCTTTGAGGATCGCGGTTCGCCGCATACGGCCCAAGAGAGCCGCGAGTTGGCGGCGGAGTTAGGCATCGAGTTGCGCTTCCTGCCGCGAGCGACGCCGGAGTTGAACGCGATGGATCATCTGTGGCGGCACATGAAGCGGCAGGCACTGGCTAATCGCAGGACAAGCACGATAGACGAGTCAGCCGACGCTGCCTGCAAGTACATTCTCGACTTGAGTCGCCGCGAGCGGTTGCAGCAAGCCGGTGTCCTGTCAGGCAACTTCTGGTTGACCAAATGACTGAGTTGTCAAAGAACTTTTTGCCTTCTACTTAATTACCGCTTTATATTAAAACACCGTCGGCATAGATTTTGTGGCAAGAATAATGTGTAGCGTCTAACGCCCGGCATCACCCGCCGCGCACACAACGCAACGGGCACGGTGTCTTGCGGATGAG
>JBOGOY010000978.1:0-2015 GCA_050748185.1 Pyrinomonadaceae bacterium | reverse complement strand
GAGTCGACACTGGTCCACGAACTCGGCCACTTCCTCGGCCTCGAGCACTCGGGCGTGGTCGGCGCCACGATGCAACCGCGGCAGGGCCGCAGCTACTTCGATCCGGCCACGACGATGCGAACGCTCTCGGACGACGACTTGGCGGGCATCCGCTCGATTTACGGTCGTCGCGCCGCCGCCGCAGAGGTCGGCACGCTCACCGGATTCGTCCAGCACAGCGGCGGCTCGGTCAACTACGGGGCGGGCGCGCACGTCTGGGTTGAGAGCCTGAGCACGGGTCGGGTTCAGGGCGGTAGCATCACCAAATCTGACGGCTCTTACCGGATTGATCAGTTACCCGCGGGCCAGTATCGGGTCAACGTCGAATACTTGGACGAGCCAGTGCTGGTCTCGGAGATCACGGCCTCGCGTGGGCCTTACACAGGCATCGGCACACACTCTGCGTTCCAGACCGCCGAAGGACAGGCGACGGTCGCGGCGGGGCAGACGGCGACGTTAAACCTGAACGTCAGCTTATTGTCGCCCACTTTCAACCCGCGCGTCTTCGGCATTAACGGCGTGCTGACGGCATCGCCCACGGCGCTCGCCGCCGGGCAGAGCTACCGTTTCTACGTCGGCGGCGAGGGGCTGGACCAAGTTCCCGCCACGGGCTTTACGGTGACGAGCCCGTTCATGACGATCGATCCGGCCAGCCGCCAGCAGGAGACTCAGTTCGGCACGCCCTACCCCGTTTATAGTTTTACGCTCAACGTTAAAGACAACGCGAAGGTCGGCGAGTATAGTCTCCGCCTCCAGAACGGCGGCGAGGTCAACTACGTCAGCGGCGGGCTTGCGCTGGACCCCTACACGGATTACGTCGAGTCGAACCCGCTGGAGAACAACACCTTCTTCGTGACTCAGCAGTACCTCGACTTCCTCTTCCGCCAGCCGGAGCCCGAAGGGTTACAATCGTGGCTGAACGTGCTGAACGGCTGTGTGAACAACACGCCGGACTGTGATCGCATCACCGTCTCGGCGGCGTTCTTCCAGTCGCCCGAGTTCCAACTTAAAGGCTTCTTCGTTTACCGTTTTTACAAGGTCGCCTTAGAGCGCTCGCCGGCTTATGCCGAGATCATTCCTGACATGATCTCTGTGACGGGACAGACCACCGCCGAAGTTTCTCAGAAACGGACGGTCTATGCCGTCTCGTTCGCACAGCGACCTGAGTTCAACGCGCTCTACGGCGGCATGTCGAATCAGCAGTACGTGGATTCGCTGATGGGGCGATACGGATTGCAGCAGATCATGACTCCCGATCCCCAGCAGCCCGACACCGGCCCGCGGGTCACGCTGACGCGCGCCGATCTGGTTGGCCGGCTGAACGGCGGGCAGTTGAGCCGCGCGCAGGCGCTCCGCGCCGTCGTCGAGAGTGACCAAGTGGCGGGCGCCGAATACAACCCGGCCTTCGTCGTGATGCAATACTTCGGTTACCTCAAGCGCGACCCGGAGGCCGAAGGGTACAACGCATGGCTCAACTACCTGAACGCCAACCCGAGCGACTTCCGCACGATGGTCAACGGCTTCGCTAATTCCATCGAGTACCGCAGCCGTTTCGGCCAGCCGTAACTAGCGCGAGGGACATAGAACAAAGATGGCTGGCGGAGTTAAACGACCCCGCCGGCCATTCGCTTGGTGCGGCCCGCGCTGAGCTTCGGTCATAAGCTGTCGGGAAAGAGCTTGGGGGACCAGTGACGACTGTCACTGGTCCCCCAAGTCTGTCTATGGGAACTGTTGACGGATGTGTCACCGCGGTCGGTTCAGTCGGTCATCAGCACTCCGTAGGTCACTGTCGCGTCATCTGCGGAGGCGTTCGGCGTCGTGCTCGCCAGCGTCAGAAGGTTAGAAAGTCGCATATGATGATTCCTTTCCGAGGTTGCCTTATAGCCATGATCTTTCTCCTTTGTGCCACTCGATCCTTGTCTGGTTGTCTTTCGGCATCTGGCAGAAACTGCTCGATGACCCGATCACGACAGGGC
>JBOGOY010000977.1:0-2019 GCA_050748185.1 Pyrinomonadaceae bacterium | reverse complement strand
AGTCCGCGCACGCCCGCCGCGGCCCTCTTTGCCTCCCCCGCGAGCTAGTACCATCAAGTTAAGCCGAGAGTAGCCGCAAAAAGGCGCAAAGGACACAAAAGGCAGAGACATCATGCGATGTGTCTCCGCGTGATCTTCTTTTGTGACTTTTGCGCCTCTTTGTGGCTGGTCCTTGACTTCATGCCATCTCTCTCCCGATCTGCACCGCTTTCTGTCGAGCAACGCGCCCAACTGGCGTGGCAACCAAACAGGCGCGCGTTCGCGTTAAGGCTGCTTGCCAAAGCCCGCGCCCGCTTTGCATACTAAATCAGAAGTAACAAGTGAACAGTGACCGAGTGACAAGTAAAGACAGTGACGGGTTGACGAGTGGCAGGTGACAAGCAAGCACAGTTTTGCTCCTGTCACTTGTCACTCGGTCGCTGTTCACGCTCTGCTCCTGTCACCCGTTACTGCTGAGATACTAAGGCTTGCAGACTGCTTCCAAATTCATGAATTACCGCCGCTCTCTTTTCACCCCGCGCGAACATTTCCGTTCCGTGCTGGCCTTCCTGCTGCTGCCCCTGCTGTTCGCCTTCTTGGCGACGGCGGCGCGAGCGCAGGAACCGGGCGACGATATTATCAGTGTCGATGCCAGCCTCGTCCGACTCAACGTCGGCGTGGCCGATCTGCGCGGGCGCGCCATCACCGACCTCGCGCGCCCGGACTTCGTCGTTTACGAGGACGGTGTCAAACAGACGATCACTAACTTCGAGCCGACGCAGACGCCGTTCAGCCTCGTGCTACTGCTCGACATGTCGGGCTCGACCTTGCGCTTCCGCCAGACGCTCGTGCAGGCAGCCATCCGCTTTCTCGATGCGCTGGCGCCGGCCGACCGCGTCGCCATCGTCTCCTTCTCCGCGCGGAAGAAGGGCGACAAGGGGCAGATCAGGACGATCGACCAGCTCGATCTGCTCGCGGGCTTCAGTTCGGATCGCTCCAAGCTGGCCTTCGCCATCGAGGGCGCACGGGGTAGCGGCGAAACCAACCTCTACAAGGCGCTCGACTACTCCCTCGGCCTGCTCGCTAAAGAGCAGACCCGCCGCAAAGCCATCGTCGTCCTGACCGACGGCATCGACACGGACCAGAGCAAACAGGACCGCCTCGCGGCCGCCGCGGCGGAGACGGGCGAAGCGGCCCTCGCCGCCGTCAAGCCCGAGCAGAACGCCACGCTCAATGCCATCCTCAACGCCGCCGACCGGCAGGGCGTAACCGTCTATCCGATGGCACTGCCCTCGGGCGATCCGGCGCGCATCCCCATCCCCACGCCGCAGCAGATCGCTATCTACGGCGCGGCCCGCACCCGCTTGCAGGCGCTCGCCAACCGTACCGGCGGTCGTCTTCACGCCATCAACCGCCTCGAAGATATGGGCCGCATCTATGCCGAGGTCGCCGCCGAGATGCGCACCCTCTACAGCATCGTCTATCAATCCACCAACGCCGGCACCCGCGACGGTAAGTGGCGCGCGATCAACATCGAAGTCACACGCCCCCAACTCATCGCCCGCACCCGCCCCGGCTACTACGCCCGCTGAGCGCGGCGCGGCATCAAGCGGCCTTCGGATGCGCGGCCAGACATAGTGAGTCTGTTTGAACTTCTAAGCCCCGATAAATGGTGGCTTAGAAGTTCAAACAGACCCACTATGCGGCCAGACGCTCGCTTGACACTGCCTGAGGCCGTCCGTAATATTCGTCTCGCTTCACACGCACCCGTAGCTCAGTTGGATAGAGCGTCTGACTACGAATCAGAAGGTCGCACGTTCGAGTCGTGCCGGGTGCATCATTAGAATCAATAAGTTAAGGGCAGCCGCGCGGCTGCCCTTGCTCGTTTTGTGTGCCTCTAGTGTGCCAACCTTTGAAGAGGGTTCATTGTGTGCCGGTTTTCCTGAACAGGATACTTTCCAACTTCTCTGAGGCCGCTTGCTGCATAGACGGTAAGACGTGCGAGTAAGTGTCGAGCGTCAAGGTGATACTCGCGTGCCC